>JADQBU010000164.1 GCA_016278435.1 Halanaerobiales bacterium | reverse complement strand
TTTACCAGAGTCTAAAAAAGGCAATCTCACGGGTTAATCTCACCAAAAAGTTAGATGCAAATAAGGAATGGAAGATCTGGGTCAGGGATATCAAGGGAAATAATGAAACATTTGGATATATAATCATCACTGAAAGATTCAAAAAATTAACTGATATTGAAGTTAAGGCAATTGAACATGTTACTTCCATTGTGACTCTGGAATTTTTGAAACAGCGGACGGGTTTCCAGGACTTTCAGCGGATTCAAAATGATTTTCTTGATGATTTGATTGAGGGAAATTATAAAGACTTTTCTTTAACAGAAAAGCAGGCCCGGACCTATGGCTGGCCGGTAGATAGCTCTATGTTTTTATCCATAACAGAAGTAGAGGGATTACAAGGTGGTATTTATTCCAGTGAAGGAAATGATCAGTATTTTATAAATGGTATATATAATGTTATTAAGAGGGTCTTAAAGGAGCAGGGGTTTTCCCGGAAAACAGTAATCAGTCGGAGTGACAGTTTTCTTACCTTAATTTCTGAAAAAGAGGCTACCGGCAAAGAAAAAATAATAACATTATTTGAGGAGATACAGGCAAGAGTCAAAAGAGATTTCGGTATTGTCTTGACAACTGCAGTCTCGGGACCTGATTACGGGCTCAAAAATATGCTCAAAAATTATAAAAATACACGGGATGCAATAACCATTGGTAAAAAGGTGCTGGGAAGTGGTTATTGTGGACACATCGATCAGCTTGTTTTCTTCAGGGTATTATATAAGTATCCTGAGAGGGATGAGCTGATGAGATTTTATGATTATACCATCGGAAAGTTGGAGGATTATGACAGGAAGAACAATACTGACCTGGTCAGGATACTTAAGGCCTACATGGATAATCTGGGAACTATAACTGAGGCGGCCCGGGAAGTCTATGTACACAGGAATACGATGAAAAACAAGATCGAGAAGATAGAGAAATTACTGGGAATTGATTTAAAGGAAAGTGAGGCGTTTTTCAAGATTTTACTGGCCTTTAAAATAAGGAACTTATTTATATAGATTGTGCATCATGCATATTTATTCGCCGATATTATGTAATACATGTCTAGAGGTAACTTCCTTATTTAAGAGAATAATAATATTAAGTAGAGTTATTAAATCAATCGAGGAGGTAAAGAGAAGTGAGAAAAGTCTTAATCCTTGTTTTATTAATGGGCTTATTAGGGAGTAGTTTAGCACTGGCCGCAGACCCTGTACTGGTAGGGGTATTTGGTCCTCTTTCCGGGAATTCTTCTATAGCAGGTATCCATCAGAAAGAGGGAGCACTTTATGCAGCGAAGGAAATTAATGCAAGTGGGGGTGTTCTGGGCAGGGAATTGGAGTTTATCTTTGAAGATGATGAATCAAATCCCAACAACACGATCAATATCATGAATAAGTTCCTGTACAGAGATAATGTTGATGTTACTATGGGTAGTCCCAACAGTCCCTGTGTACTGGCAGTTATGGATATTATCGAAGAAGCTAAAACACCACATATTGTTCCCAGTGGAGTAGCTATGGATATCACCAAGAGTGGTAATCCCTATGTATTCAGAATTACAGCTACTGATCAGGTTTTTACCAGCACCATAGTTGATTACGCTGTAAACGGGTTAGGGATGAAAAAACTGGCTATAATTAATGACACTACAGACTACGGTCAGGGTGGGGCAGAACTGATTCAAAAGGCAATGGATGCTCATGGGTTAAAACCCGCTGCTGTTGAAGGTTATAATGTTGGTACCCAGGATTTTACACCACTGTTATTGGGTATTAAAAATTCTGGAGCAGAAGGTTTAATTATCTGGGGTATGTATACAGAAGGAGCAAAAATTGTACAACAGGTAAATCAGCTCGGTATTGATATTCAGCTTTTCGCTTCAACCGGTGTGACTATCGGTAATTTCTATGACCTGGCTGGAGATGCTGCCAATGGTATTATTGGTGTCACCGGGGGTTTTCATCCCAACAAAAAAGATCCGGCAGCACAGGAATTTGTTAAGGAATATGAGGCAGAAATGGGTTATGTACCTGACATGAATGTAGCGACAGGTTATGATGCAGTCAAGGTTCTTGCTCAGGCGATTAAAAATGCAGGTGAAGTAGATAATGAAAAGATAACAGGAGCAATCGGAAATATCAAGGGTTTTGAAGGTATAACAGGTACTATTAGTTTTGATGAATATGGGGATGGAGGTACTGAGGCCTTACTCTTTAAAGTAGAGGATGGTACACCAGAGTTAATCCAGTAACCCCTGTAGGAGGGGAAGTCTTTGCGAAAAAGAATCAAGATAAACCGGGAGGGATGCATAGGCTGCCGGAGGTGTGAATTTATCTGTTCACTGGAACATTCCGGCACTTATGCCCCCTGGTTTTCCAGGATAAAAATAGATAGTGATGAAGAAATATGTCTGGCAAAACCTGTAACCTGTCGGAATTGCAGGGAGCGATACTGTATGTCAGTCTGTCCGGTGGAAGCGATAGAGATTTCTCCGGTTACCGGGATTCCAATTGTAAATGAACTACAGTGTATTGGTTGTCAGGAGTGCATCAAGGCCTGTGTTTTTAATTCTATCTGGTTTAATAAGGAAAAGAACATAGCCTATAAATGCGACCTATGTAGTGGTAACCCCAGATGTATTGAAGTCTGTCCGGCTCAGGCCCTTGTTTTGGAAGAACTGGAGGAGGTCTCTGATGAATAAAACGGGGAAAATTTTATATGTAAACCTATCTGACAAAAGCTACCATATAGAAAAGATCCCTGCCAGTGATCTGAAGATGTATCTCGGGGGAAGGGGGCTGGCCTCAAAAAAATTGATGGAACTGACAGGGGCTGAGACCGATCCCCTGGGTCCGGAAAATGTTTTAATTTTTGCCCCGGGTTGTCTGGCCGGAACCCATGCTCCAACTGCCGGAAGGACAAATGTCCTGGGAAAAAGCCCGGCTACAGGGATGTACATGAGGGCAAACATGGGCGGACACTGGGGTCCGGAGTTGAGATATGCTGGATATGACATTTTAATCATTCAGGGCAAGGCAAGTAATCCAGTTTATGTTTCCATAATGAATGATAAGGTTGAGTTTTTCACTGCAGAACAAATCTGGGGTAAGGATGTACGGGAAACAACCAGGTTGATCAAGGAAGATCTGGGTGATCCGGACTACAGGATTACCTGTATCGGCCCTGCCGGTGAGAACCTGGTCAGGTTTGCTGCTGTAATGTGTAATGTTTACCATGCTGCAGCCCGGGGAGGTCTGGGGGCTGTCATGGGTTCTAAAAATCTTAAGGCTGTGGCGGTAAAGGGTAATATTCCAAATTCCCTGGCCGATAATAGTGGGTTTGTTGAGGTCTGCCAGGAAGCCTTTGATTCAATTAAGGACAACGACCGTTGTCAGTATTATTATCAGTTCGGAACAGCCGGGGTAGTAACCGGAATCGGTAAACTGGAATCCTTTCCCACCAAAAATTTTCAGTTCGGTACTATTGAAAATTCCTATAATATCAGCGGCGAATGTCTGACTGATGAGGGTTATCTTATCAGGCGGGAAGCCTGTTCGGCCTGCAGTATCGGCTGCAAACGGTATTCGGGTACAAAAACTGATAGATATGGTAAATCGGAGGCAGGTGGACCGGAATACGAGACCCTGGGGGCCCTGGGGGCAGGCTGTTGTATTACTGATATGGATGCAGTACTTAAGGGAAATGAAATCTGCAACCTTCTGGGGCTGGACTCCATTTCAGCAGGTTCTGTTATCCAGTGGGCCTTTGAATCTCAGGAAAAGGGTTATCTGATGGATAAAACTCCAGGTGGCCAGGAACTAACCTGGGGAAATGCCGATGCCATGCTGGAATTACTGGAGATGATTGCCTACAGGCAGGGGATTGGAGATTTACTGGCAGAAGGTGTCAAAACTGCTGCTGAAAGAACAGGTGGGGAGACCTGGAAATGGGCTGTTCAGGCCAAGGGATTGGAACAGTCAAGGGTGGAAACAAGGAAAGCCAAGGCCTATGCTCTGGCCTTTGCCACAAATCCACGGGGACCAGACCATCTTTATGGACAGTCAATGGCTGAATTTGGTTTTACTCAGGAAGCGCGGAATATTATCAGGGAAATAACCGGGAGTGAGGATTACGCCAATCCAGAAATTATTGACAAAAAGCCAGAGGTTGTCTGCTGGCATGAGGAAACATTCATGATGACAGATAGTCTGGGTCTCTGTATCCGGGCAACACTGTCGACCTATGCCGTGAACCGGGAGATGATGCATAGGATGTATGTCAGTGCTACAGGTATTGATATCTCAATGGATGAATTTATTGAAGCCGCCCGCCGGGTGATTACTCTGGAACGAAGTTACAATGTAAAGGTGGGGGCGGGAAAGGTTCTGGATGAACTTCCCTGGAGACTGGTTAATGAAGAATTAATTTCAGCTGATGGTAGTAAGACTATCAATTCCAGCCGGGAAATGGATATAATGCTGGCTAGATATTATAAATTGAGGAACTGGGATCAAAATGGAAGACCGACCAGGGAACTTCTTAAATCATTAAATATTGAGTGGGTGTTAGATGATGGGAAAAATTAAAATAGTTGGTTATTCATTAAGTCCCCGCCATGGAAATACAGAAATAATGGTCAAAGAGGCTTTAAGTAGTGCTGAAAAAAATCCAGAAGTTGAGATTGAATTTATCTCCCTGAAAGGCAAGAATATCAAGGGTTGCCTCAACTGCCGGGCCTGTATTAAAAAAGGAAAATGTGTACTGAAAGATGACTGGGAAGAGGTTTTTAAACCTCTTATTGATCCTGTTCCAGCCGGAGTAATCATCGGTGCTCCGGTCTATTTTTTCAACCTTAATTCCCAGGCACGGGCTTTCATGGAAAGGACTACCTCTCTTCTGAAGGGAAATTTCTTTGCGGAGAGTCCGGTTAAACCTCCGGACTGGAGTAAGACTGTCGGGGGAGGAATGGCGGTTGGATATGACCGCAATGGGGGTCAGGAACATGCCATTTCAACAATACTTCACTGGCTGCTTGTTACCGGTTTTATCACTGTAGGTGGTGGTTCTAGGGGTTATCTTGGTGCTCCGGGTTGGCAGATGGGTGGAGCAGCACTTGATTCAGTCAAAGATGATGAAGAAATAGGACTATATTCAGCCCGCTATCTTGGGAAACGGGTGGCTGAGACGGCTTTGATGATTAATGGTTAATACCACTGGATGTCAGATTAATTCATCTGGTTACTTTAATGAAAACTACTTTATGGGGTGGTCAATTTGGAATTTCATCTCCAGGATTTGATACAGATAATTGTCAGTGGAATAGCAATCGGAACCATATATGCACTTATTGCACTTGGTTATACGATAATATATAATTCCCTAAGGCTAATTAATTTTGCTCAGGGAGATATGTGTATGCTCGGTGCCGTGCTTGCACTTACCTTTTATGTGAACATGGATTTACCATTTGTGATTTCATTTATTCTGGCCACCTTATCTGTAGTAATTATTGGGATTATTATTGAAAGGGTTATATTTAAACCCCTGCGGAAACACTCATTATTAAATTTGATTATAGCAACTATTGGTCTGGCAATTACAATCAGGGCTATAGGACTAATTGTCTGGGGGTCTCAGGCCTTGAAATTTCCGCCAGTTTTTGGTGAGCAGCCGATTAAAATAGCAGGAATTATTATCATGCCCCATTATCTCTGGGTATCTTTGATCGGACTGATATTTATACTCGTCTTGCATCTATTCTTTACCCGTACTGTAACAGGTAAGGCGATGAGGGCTACTGCCCAGAATCGGGATACTGCTGCTTTGATGGGAATCAATGTTCGCAAGATGGATACCCTGGCTGCTGCTATCAGTGCTGGACTGGGTGCAGTGGGGGGTATTCTGGTTGCACCTATATTTTTTGTAGAAACCAATATGGGTTCAATGCTTGGTCTCAAGGGGTTTACTTCGGCTGTACTGGGCGGCTTTGGTAGCATTCCGGGTTCCATTCTGGGTGGAATAACCCTCGGTCTGGCAGAAAATATTTCGGCTGGATATATATCTTCCAGCTATAAAAATGCAGTGGCTTTTATTATTCTGATAATCATTTTATTGATTAGACCTACCGGTATTCTGGGTAAGAGAAAATATTAAAGGGGTATTTTATATATGGTAAACTTGAAGAGAAATATTCTATATATATTGATAATCGGTTTGATTTTAACCATTCCACTTATTATCCAAAACCGCTATTATCTCCATATAATTAATATCATTGGAATAAGCATCATCCTGACAGTGGGTTTAAATGTCCTGGTTGGGTATTCCGGCAAGATTTCTATCGGGCATGCAGCCTTCTATGGTTTTGGTGCTTATGCTTCAGCTATTCTGACCACTAGATTTGGGTTATCCTTCTGGCTGGCATTACCTGTAATTGTTTTGATAGCAGCTCTCTTTGGCTATGTAATCGGTAAGCCGATTTTAAAACTGGAAGGTGCTTATCTGGCTATAGCCACTATAGGTATTGGTGAGATAACCCAGCTAATTTTGATGAACTGGACCAATATGACCGGAGGTGGTGCGGGATTTAAGCATATACCGCCCCCGGCAATAGGCTCCTTTGAAATTGATTCTGAATTCAGGTATTTTTATCTGATATATGTTATGGCGATAGTCCTCTTCATTGTAACAGGCTGGATTATTAAGTCGGAGATTGGTAGGGGCTGGATGGCAATCAGAGAAAATGATGTGGCAGCACATATGATGGGGATCAACATCGTGTCGGAAAAGGTCAAGGCCTTTATCATTAGTGTTGTTTATGCAGCTATTGCCGGTAGTCTTTTTGCTCATCTTGTAGGTTATATCTCTCCTGGTAGTTTCAGTTTTCAGGAGTCGGTTGCATTTCTCTGTATGGTCCTGGCAGGGGGAATGGGATTTATGGGAGGACCTATCGTGGGTTCTGTAGTCCTGATCTATGGCCGGGAGATGTCTAGAACCTTTAATGAATACCAGCTGGTTATCTACGGCTTATTATTAATGGTGATAATAATCTTTATGCCCCGGGGTATTATGGGCCTTCTTACCGGGAAAACAAGGAGTTTAATTGATCTGTGGAAAAGAGGGGATAGCCTTGGCAAAGACTAGCCTGCTTAAAATTGAGGGGATCTCCAAAAACTTCGGAGGACTTACTGCTCTAAATAAGCTAACGATGGAAGTAAAAGAAGATACTATTCATGCTCTGATAGGACCCAATGGTTCGGGGAAGACGACTCTTTTTAATATTATAACTGGAATTCACAAACTTGATAAGGGCAACATGAGTTTTATGGGGCAATCTATAAACAGGCTGGAATCGCACGAAATCTCCAGGCTCGGTATCTGTCGAACATTTCAAAACCTCCTGTTATTTGATAACATGACTGCCCTTGATAATGTAATAGTCGGGGCCCAGTGTCAATCTAATTATTCATTAATTCAAAATATATTTTACCGCAAAAGGAAGGGTAAACAACAGGATAAATTCCGGGATAGAGCCCGGGAATTACTTGATTATGTGGGTCTTAAGGGGGAGCATTTCACAGTTGCCAGGAATTTTGCTTATGGTAAACAGAGGCTTCTGGAAATAGCCAGAGCTCTGGCAACTTCACCCAGAATACTGTTGCTTGATGAACCAACGGCAGGGATGAATCCTAATGAAACAAACAGGATAATGCACCTGATCAGGGATATCAAGGAAGAGATGGGTGTTACAGTAGTGGTTATTGAACATGATATTCAACTGGTAATGAACCTGGCTGAATGGATTACTGTCCTTAACAATGGGAATAAAATAGCAGATGGATTACCGGAAGATGTCAAGGAGGACCCCAGGGTGATTGAAGCTTATCTGGGTGTCCCTGAAGAAATGACAATATAAGGGGTGGGATTAACTTGGCCTTGAAAAATGTAATTGAAGTTCTTGATCTATTTGATAGTAAATATGTAAATGGAGCTAGAGTTGCTGATTTTCTTTCATCAAAGGGGATTAATGATATTTCTTTAAACACGATTTCTGAGGATGTAGGTAAAACTGATTTTATAAAAGTTATTATACCGGGTGAAGAAGGTAAGCAAAATGGAGGAAACGCTCCTACCCTTGGTATTATCGGGAGGCTGGGTGGTATTGGTGCCCGTCCTGAACGGACTGGACTGGTTTCAGATGCGGATGGAGCATTGATAGCAATTGCTACTGCAGCCAAGGTTGGTACCATGATGAGAAATGGTGATCGATTGCAGGGTGATTTAATTATAGCTACACATATCTGTCCTGATGCTCCTATTCTGGAGCATGAACCTGTACCTTTCATGAATTCTCCAGTCGAAATGACAACAATGAATAAGTACGAAGTTGATGAAAGAATGGATGCAATTCTATCTATAGATGCAACCAAAGGTAATAAGGTTATGAATGACAGAGGGATTGCAATTACACCTACTGTTAAAGAAGGATATATACTTAATATCAGTGCAGACCTCCTGGATGTACTGGCCATTGTTTCCGGGGATTACCCACGGGTATTACCGATTACCACACTCGATATTACTCCATATGGGAATGGACTGTATCATATAAATAGTATAATGCAACCTGCAGTAGTTACAGATAAACCTGTAGTTGGAGTGGCTACAATTGCAAAAAATGCTATTCCAGGGAGTGCTTCTGGCGCCAATTATTTTTCTGACATTGAACTGGGGGTCAGATTCTGCATAGAGGTAGCCAAGGGATTTACAGGTAGGGAGATCAAATTTTATAATCCAGAAGATTTTCAGAAGATTACTGGTTTATATGGGAAAATGAATCACTTACAAACATTGGGTAAGGGTACTTAAAGGAGGTGGATTACTTTGCTACAACTATCAAATGTACATTGTTTATATGGTAAGATTGCAGCTTTAAAGGGTATAAACCTCGAAATTAAAGAAGGGGAGATTGTGGCTCTAATTGGTGCCAATGGGGCAGGGAAAACCACCACCTTAAAGGCGATTTCCAGTTTGATCCCAGTATCTGAAGGAAAGATAGAATTTTTGGGGGAAGAAATCACCAATCTACCTGCTCATGTAGTTGTTAACAATGGTATTGCCCATGTTCCCGAGGGTAGACAGGTATTTGCAGAATTGAGTGTTGCTGATAATCTCCTCCTGGGTGGATATACGATTAAAGACCGTGCCTATAAAGAAAAAACCAGGGCCAGGTTATTAAAGAGATTTCCCAGGCTAGAGGAAAGAAAGGGTCAGTTGGCCGGTACCCTGAGCGGGGGAGAGCAGCAGATGCTGGCTATAGCTAGAGGTCTGATGTCAAAACCCAGATTATTACTACTTGATGAACCATCCATGGGACTTGCTCCCAAGCTCGTCTATGAAGTTTTCGAAACGGTGAAGGAAATAAATGAACAGGGGACAACCGTGCTGATAGTGGAGCAGAATGCCCATGTTACTTTAAAGATTGCAGACAGGGCCTATATTTTACAGAACGGGGAGATTGTACTATCCGGTGATAGCAGGGAAATTGCCAGTAAGGAAGAGGTCAAGAAGGCCTATCTTGGGGGATAGGAGGAGGATTTCATGTTAACTATCAGGTTCCTGGGAGTTATGCGTGTGTATTGTGCTGAAAGGGAAATCAAGATTGAAGCCCGGTCCGGGAATGAGTTACTGACATTTATTGAAAAAAAGTATCAACTAAAGCCCTCTCTACTTGCTAATTCGGTTATCTTCTTGAATAAAGATAAAGTTTCAGTTAAAGATTTTAGAGAGGCTACCCTGAAAGAAGATGATTATGTGGAGATTCTGGCACCACCGGGTGGAGGTTAAATTCAGGTGATTGGATATTATTTGCTCAAAGTTAGTATCTGAGATACTAGCTTTTTTATTTTATCAGGGGAAATAAAATATAATTGATAATTTTTGTGTAGATAACAATTTGAGGAAGGATTTATCCCTACATTATTGAAATATTGTATAGAAATAACTTTAGGAATGATGAATTGGCAAATAGTTTACATAGAGGAGTGTCTGATTTATGCAAAATGGAAGGAGAGAGAAGAATTTACCACAGCTAAGGAGAAATGAATTTAAATTAATGCATTTAAACAGGAAACAGTTAATAGCTGTTTCTTTTATTTTAATTATTAATATCTGCTTATTAACAGGTGCCCCTGCTTTAGCGGGGATTGAGTATACTGGTTATGGAGCCAATAAAACAGTCAGCGGCTCCCTGCATTTACTCAATATTAATGGAGAAAAATTAATTCTTGATACCGGGTCATTCTTTGCCGTAGACGGGAGCTTGAAGCCTGAGCAGCCGGATGATATATGTAAGGATGTTATGGCAGTATTCTTGAGTCATGCTCATTCTGATCACACTGGGAGGTTATTAGAACTGGTAAAGATGGGATATGATGGACCAATCTATTGTTCTGAACCAACTGCAGCTATTTTACCGGTTATGCTGGAAATGGCCGCACGGTACGGGGATTTTGGCCGGGAAACTTTCTATTACACCAGGCGTAACTACAACTATGAAAAAGTGGTACATAGATATGATTGTAAATGGGGAAAGAGGATTAAGGATAGTAATAAAAGATTTATTCACATCTCCAGGGATAAGTTGGAACCGATGGGATTTTCCTTATGTGAAAAATGCATGGAACTGGAAGTTAAACAGGTTATGGATAAAGTGAAGACAATTCCATTAAACCAGAAGTTCAAAGTTACCAGTAGTCTTAAAGCTGAATTTTTTAATACACCCCATATACCGGGTTCGGTCTGCATAAAAATTACTGAAATTGATGATGTAGGGAATGCTGGTCAGACAGTTATTTATTCCGGCGATCTGGGCAGTGGAGTATCACCTTTTTTAAAAGATCAACAGTACATAAATAAAGGAGATTACCTACTGGTAGAGGGCACTTATGGTACAGATGTTTTTGTTCATCAGGGTGATGAACGGAGAAAATTCAGGCAGTTCCTGGGGCTAATGGTAAGGGAAGATAAGCGGGTGATTATTCCTGCCTTTGTACTGGACCGGACCCAGCAGGTATTATATGAGATTAAGCGGGGAATAGAGGATGGGGGAAATACCGGAAGATGTCACTGTTAAACTTTTCAGTCCAACTGCCTATGAAATTAACAGAATCTATCAAAATATGCTCAGTTCCCGGGAGTATGCTGGATGTTTTAAAGAGGATTTACCTGCTGGGCTGAAATTTAATGATATTTTAACCTGGGCAGATTACGGGAACCTGGAGCTTTCTGAAGGAGAGATAATTATCTGCTCCCCTGGTATGGCCGACAGTGGTTTTTCCCTGGATTTTGTTAAAAATTATCTTGAGGATGAGGATACAGTCTTTGTTTTTGTTGGTTATCAGTCTCCAGGTACTGTTGGGGGTAGGCTGACGTCGCTGGGAGAAGAATTAGCTGAGATACTAGTTGCTCAACTGGTAGCAGAAGGAAGGGGAGATAGTCAAGTTGAAAGTGAACTTCCCGGAACTCCTTCCAGAAAATACTCTGAGCTGGATGGAGAAACCAGTTCAGCAAAGTCCCACTCATCACCGACTGGTTACCTTAAGCTGGATGGGGAGAAATACCGGGTTAAGGCAGATGTTAAGCAGTTTTTCTGTTTCAGCAGCCATGCTGATTTTCGGCAGATCCAGAAATTTATTGCCAGTATCAAAGGTTTGAAAAAGGTCTTACTAGTTCATACTGAGGATTACTGGGAATTAAAAAAAGAGTATGAAAAATTATTTCCTGAAATTGAGTTTATTGTACCTGGACCGGGGCAGAAGATATTTTTATCACCAGTTTCCCAATTAAAAAAAGATTAAAAATATTAGTAAAATATTCTTGACTTTTGGTAATTTATAATATAAAATTTAAATAAGTATTATTGTATACAAATTTGTATACAAATTTTTTATTGATTGTGACTTATATAACTTATTGAGAGTTACTAAAATTGCATATTACGGGAGGACAATATATGGAGCCTATCAGTAAGCCCAAAAATTTAAGGAAACAGGTATATAAAAGAATTAAAGAAGCTATTGTAAATCATCAATTATATCCAGGGATGAAGCTTGATGAAAAACAGTTGAGTGAGAAATTGGGAGTAAGTAGAACTCCTATTCGTGAAGCATTTACACGTCTTGACCAGGAAGGGTTGGTTTCAATTGAACCTCACCGTGGAGTTTTTGTTTCGCGGATTACTGTGCGGGATTTAATCGAGGTTCTTGATATGAGAGAAGTACTGGAAGGCCTTTCTGCCAGAATATTTACCCAGAGAGCCGAAGAAGAGGAGATTGAAGAATTAAAAAATATTTTAAGACCGTTTACCCTGGAAAATGTCGAAAACAAAATTGAGGAGTATAATCTGGCCAATGTAGATTTTCATAATTGTATTATCGATGGCTCAAAAAACACAAGATTGATTTCTACTATATATAATCTATATGACCATCTTTCTATGGCAAAAATTCTACAGATAATATCTGTTACTGGTAGAGCAAAAAAATCTTTAAAACAGCATCAAAATATTGTTAAGGCTATTGAAAAACATGAAAGCGAAAAAGTAGAAGAATTAACCCGGGTACATATTGAATCATTGCATAATGACATTCTGGAAAATTTAGATAAAATAAAAGAGAAACATTTACATTTAACAACTTTTTAAGTAGATAATAAGAAACCGGGGATATATTAATACTTTAAAAATAGCAGTTAAAATTTATAACAACATGATTAAAAATAACACTGAGGGCGGTCAAAGTTATGAATGAGGAACAATTAAATACTGGCAAAAATCAAGGAAGGGAAAATTTAATTAATATTGTATACATACATGAATACATATATAAATACATATACAGAGCGGTATGATAAATATTATAAGTGAGTTTGTTTGTTTTGCATGAATCATTAATATGGGAGGTTTATTACCACATGAAGGAACATGATAATAAAGATGAAAGAATATTTTAGTAAGTGATTCAATTAAT
>JADQBU010000364.1 GCA_016278435.1 Halanaerobiales bacterium | reverse complement strand
CGACGCTCTTCCGATCTATTGATAAAATTACTGAAGTTACAGGGCGTGGGCTTAAAACCCTTGGTCTTGATTTACTGGGTGTAATCCCCTATGAACCAATACTGACGACCCTGACCCCGAGATTGCTGATGGATGAACTCAAAAATCTTGAACTCATAACAGAAAAAGGAAATAATCTGGAAAGAACTATATCCAGTGTACTTGTTGGTGCGATGAAACCTCATCAGGCATTAAATTATTTTGAAGGTGGTGAACTTCTGGTAACAGGAGGTGATCGGGAAGATATACTGATTGCTGTTCTCTGCTGGGCAGCAATGTCTATTAAATCCGGGAATAAGGCTGCCCTTTCGGGAATTATACTGACCGGTAATAGCACCCCTCATAACTCGATAATTAATGTTGCAGAAAAGATGGGAGTAAATCTATTCTTAACCAAGGACGATACCTATACTATTGTCTCCAGAATAAAAGACCTTACAGTTAAAATCAGGCCTGAGGATAAGGCGAAAATCGAGGCTATATCAAGTCTGATTGGGGATAACATTGATCTGGACAGAATTTTAAATATGCTTGATTGATTTACGGGTTTATCCAGAGAAAGATTATGAAATGAAAGCTATTAGACCAGGGTTTTTCAACCCTGGTCTAATTATAATGTTATTAGTTGATATATGAACAACCATGGTCAGTAGTTTTATCTAAAACAGTCAAGAAATCACTATCTAAATTTTATTTTAAATGGTGAGGTTCACATTGATTCCGTAAGGAAAAAAATAGCACCAATGGCAGATAATTTTTTATTATAGAGGAAGGGATTTATGGTTTGTTATTGAAGTAATAAAAGTGTTAGAGAAAATTTCAATTAAATGAGGCAATTTACAAATAATATTAGAGGAGAGTGAACTCATGCAGATTAAGAAGATATTTTTATCTTTAATGGTTTTGATTTTAGTATTATCTATTCCTGCACTTGCAGCTGAAGGAGATCAGCAGCAGAGTCAGGATAAGATTGCAGCAGTTGTTAATGGCGAGGAAATCACCTTAAATGAAGTTGACCAGTATGCTAACACTCAGCAGGTATTAATGAGTGTTTATCAGGCCAATCAGGAATTCGGTCAGCTTTTATTTCAGACAGAAGCCGGTAATAAGTTAATCCGGGAATTTCAGAAAAGAAAAATGGATGAATTAATAACCAAAAGATTACTGGCTAATGAAGCCCAGAAGAGGAATCTGACAGTAAGTCAGGAAGAAAAAGATAAGGTATTTAATGATTATATTGAGAGGGTTAAATCCAGTAATAATTTAAACGATGAACAACTGCTTAATGCCCTGAAACAGCAAAATATTAACTCCCTGGAAGAGTATAAGCAGATGTTTATAGAAAACAGTGAAGAAAGTCTTTTGATCAACAAACTACAGGAACAGGTACTGGGAGATGTTGCAGTAAGTGATCAGGAAGTAGAAGATTATTATAATAATAATCAGTCTAACTTTGAGCAAGCCGAACAGGTTAAAGCCAGCCATATTCTTATTGAAGTAAATGACGAGCGTACCGATGAGCAGGCAAAAGCCCGGGCCGAAGAGGTATTACAGAAACTTAACAATGGTGAAGATTTTGCCGAACTGGCCAAAGAATATTCTGATGGTCCTTCTGCAAGCCAGGGTGGAGACCTGGGTTACTTCAACAGGGACAGTATGGTAAAAGAGTTTTCCGATGTTGCATTTGCAATGAAGGTTGGGGAGATAAGCCAGCCGGTTAAGACCAAGTATGGTTATCATGTTATAAAAGTTACTGATCATAAAGAGGCAGGGATTAAGCCTTTAGCAGAGGTAAAAGAAAATATCAAAAGTTCTCTGTTAAACGACAGGCAGAATCAAAAATGGCAGGAGTTTTTAAGAGACCTGAGGGATCAGGCTCAGATTGAAATTAAACTTTAAGATCCTGAAAAGTTAAATATATTTCTGAAAACCTATTTGAAACCTTTTTACTGTTTTGAATAGGTTTTCTAATTATGAAGAGGGGAGGAATGGTGGTTTTATGGATGTATATTTAAATGATATTGAAAAATTCCTGGAAATTATTATGGACCATATAGATGAAGGGGTCCATGTAGTCGATGGTAACGGCCTGACTGTTGTTTATAACAAAAAAATGGCCGAACTTGAAAATATGGATAGAAATATGGTTTTAAATAAAGACCTGCTGGAAGTATTCCCTTCTTTAACTAAAGAAAATAGCACTCTACTGCAGTGTTTAAAAACGGGTGAGGTTATTAAAAATAAACAGCAGGAATACCTAAATAAACTGGGACAGAAAATTACTACTATCAATACCACCATTCCGTTATTTTTTAATAACCAGAAATTTGCCCTGGAGATAGCCCAGGATATAACGGAGGTTAAGGATCTTTATAACAAGATTATCCGCCTGCAGGAAAGACTGATTGCCGGAGAAGAAAAGTCTGGTCTGGGAAATAAATATTTTACTTTTCCCGATATAATTGGAGAGGACCGGGGCTTAAAGAAGGTTATTATGTATGCCCGGCAGGCTGCTAAAACCGATTCTTCTATTCTTCTGGTCGGAGATACGGGTACCGGTAAAGAATTATTTGCCCAGAGTATCCACAGTGCCAGTATAAGGGGAGATAAACCCTTCATAGCCCAGAATTGTGCTGCTTTGCCGGATAACTTGCTGGAAGGAATACTTTTTGGAACCAGGAAGGGAGGATTTACAGGGGCTGTAAATAGAAAGGGGCTGTTTGAACAGGCCAACAGAGGGACCCTGCTTTTAGATGAGATTAATTCCATGTCTACTGCCCTGCAGGCCAAGCTGCTCAGGGTATTACAGGAAGGAGCTATGCGGCCGGTCGGTGGGAATAAGGATATTTCTATTGATGTCCGGATAATTGCCACCTTGAATACTCCACCGGTTAAGGCAATTAAGGAGGGTACTCTCAGGGAAGATTTATATTACCGCCTGGCAGTTGTGCTGCTGTATTTACCCTTGCTGTCAGAGCGGGGAGATGATATCATTTTATTATCCAACTATTTTATTGAGACTTTTAACAAAAAATTTGGCTGTCAGGTGAGGGGATTAAGTAAAGAAGTTAAAGAAATTTTCAAGAAATATTCCTGGCCCGGCAATGTCCGTCAGCTGGAACATGTAATAGAGGGAGCAATGAATATTATCGGGGAAGATGAATTTATCCAGGAGGAGCATGTGGGGCCATTTTTACTTGAAGACAGGGAGCTGACCAAATTAACCGGAAATGAACTCTATTCCCCGGGTCTGCAGATAAGTGATAAAGTTTCTCTGCCGGAGAGACTGGACCGGATTGAAAAAGAGATTATCAAGAATGTTCTGCAGGAGACCGGAGGTAATGTGACCCGGGCTGCCCGCAAACTGGGTATCAGAAGGCAGAGCCTTCAGTACAGGCTGGATAAATATAATATTCGAGATAAAAAATGAAAAAATGTGGAATGGTTCTTGCATATTTATTATAGTCAAGTAATAAAAAATCAATAACAAAAAACAAATAAAAATAGCATAAAGTAGTTGACTTAATAGTTAAAGGTTTATTAAAATTTTCAGAAATGTAACTCTTGCTATATAAATTAATGCAAAGAGTTTTTTCATAGTGCAAAAAATTTTTGCATGGAGGTGATAGATGAAAGCTTATTAATCTTTGCTCAGTAGGAGAGGATGAATAAGAAAATAATAAGGAGGAAGAATATTGTTTACTAAAAAGAATAATATACTGGCTATAACTCTGGTGGTAATGTTGGTTCTCGGTCTTTCTTTTGTGGCAGGTGCTGCTGATTATACTATGGTAGTTTCACATTATACGATAACAGATGCCAATGTAAGTGGGATATCTGCTTCACTGCTTTATTTTGAGAATATGGTTGAAGCCAGGACTAATGGGGCTGTTGATGTGAAAATTTACGGGAATAGTACCCTGGGTGGAGTTCAGGAAGTTACCCGGGAGACTGTCAAAGGTAATACTGTACAGTCTTCAATTGCCTATGGTGGGGTGTTTGCTACATTCTTCCCTAAATATCAGATAATGTACAGCCCTTATTTGTTTAAGGATTACAGATCAGCCTGGGCTTTCTTTGATAGTGATTATTTTGCTAAATTTATGGAAGAAGCCCGTCAGGAAACCGGTCTCCGTCATCTGGGGATCTATGATGATGGTGGAGGATTTGTGGCTTTTACTAATAATAAACAACTTATAAAAAGTCCTGAGGATATGAAGGGGCTCAGAATCAGGACCGAGGGTGGAAATGCTGCCCAGCTGGCTCTGATTGAAGGTTTAGGAGCAAAAGCTGTACCACTACCCTGGGGTGATGTAACAACTGCTTTGGCCAGTGGAGTTGCCGATGGCCAGTTTAATGCTCCTTATGTAAATGCTTTTGCTAAATTCTGGGAAGTTAATGATTATACATCCTGGATTAAGTTTATCTTCAATACGGCCGTCTGGTCAGTTAGTGATAAATGGTTCCAGGAACTTCCGGCTGAATATCAGAAAGTTATTCTTACAACCTCCAAAGAAGCTATCGATATAGCACGGGGTATAAATGCCCAGCAGTCGATGCTGGACTGGGAAGAAGGCAAAGAACACTTTAAAGAATCATATATGGCTACACCAGAAGTATTAAATCAATGGGAAGCCAAGTTAAAACCGATCTTCCATAAGTGGATTATTGATGATTTTGGTCTGGAAGAAGGTTTTGTTGATGAATTCTGGGCAGAAGCCAGTAAGGTAAGTGAAAATGTAGATGAAAATATCGTTTCCAATTATGGAAACTAAATATACAGGATATATCTGCAGGGGGTTCTCCGGAATCCCCTGTATTTATAAAGAAGGAGGGAAATCATGTTAAAGATCCTGAAAGGAATCAGTGACTGGGTTGATAGGATTACAATTATAATTGCAGCAGTTCTGGTTGCTCTTATATTATTCTTATCTATTTATGGTGCTATCTTCAGGTATGTTATGGGGAATCCCCTTGCCTGGCCGCTTACTGTGGAGAGGATTTTGATGATCTGGGCTGCTTTGCTGGGGATACCTGCTGCACTCAAACGGGGCCAGCATATGGGTGTAGAAGGATTAATCAGAGCCCTGCCGGAAAAGGCAGAGTTACTAATTAGATATATTGGTTACCTGATTATCGCCCTGTTTGTAATCACCTTATTCTGGTATGGTTGGCTTGAAGTTGCCGGCAATAACGATACATATATGATAAATGCCAGTGTCCGGATTAGCTCAAAATGGTTAATAGCTGCTCTACCGGTAAGTGCTTTAATACAGTTGCTCCACCTTTTTACTGCACCATTTGTAATAAAAGAAGAGATGGAAAAAGATTTCAGCGAGGAGTATATCGAACCGAGTTTATAATTACTCAGGGAAGGGGACAGAAAATGTCATCAGTTTTTGTTATCTTTTTTATATTTATTTTAATGGGTATTCCTATTGCGTATACAATTGGATTAACAGGTATGTGGGGGCTGCTTAGTGCGGGCGGTTATGATTTTTTGAGTATTATTCCGACCAGGATTCTGGCCGCAGCTTCTAACTTTATTTTGGTATCGATCCCGTTATTTATATTATGTTCTGAGTTTTTGAATAGGAGTGGTATGACTGATAGAATTATTAATTTTGCCCTGAGTTTAATGGGTAAATACCGGGGTGGTCTCTCCCATGTAAATATTGGAGCAAGTATTTTGTTTGCCGGTCTGACCGGTACGGCCGTTACCGATACGGCTGCAATCGGGAATATTTTGATACCGACAATGAAGGAAAAGGGGTATGGGGCAGGTTATAGTGCTGCTGTTACTGCTTCATCTTCTGTAATCGGCCCGATTATACCGCCCAGTTTAATTATGATCGTCTATGCCAGTATGTTCAAGGAAGTATCTGTTATATCCATGTTTGCGGCAGGAATTATACCTGGGGTCATCGTTGGTTTATCCCTGCTTTTAATCAGTTCTCTGATCAGTATCAGACGTAATTATCCCAAAGAGCGTTCTTATAGCTTAAAGGAGATTATGGAGACCACCAGGGAAGCTTTATGGGCTCTTTTGACACCGATAATTATACTGGGGGCTATTCTGACCGGTGTCACAACTGTAACCGAAGCCGGAGCGATAGCAGCTCTCTATGCCCTGCTGGTAGGTGTTTTTGTTTACAAAAGCCTCAGTTTCAAGGATATATATCTTTCTCTTAAAAATACTGTAGTTCTTTCCGGAATAATCTTCTTTTTAATTGGAGCTGCCAATATCCTGGGCTGGGTAGTTACATACAGTGGGTTAACCGAAACTATGGGCCGGGCGATGATGACTGTCAGCAGTAATTCCATCATCCAGCTGGCTATGGTCAATATATTATTCCTGATTGTAGGTATGTTCCTGGATATCGGTCCGGCTGTTGTTATCCTGGCTCCCATCATAACACCTGTTATGATACATCTTGGTTTTGATCCCCTGCATTTTGCCATGATAATGATGGTTAATGTCAATATCGGGAATGCCACACCACCGATGGGTATGACCTTGATGGTGGCCTCCCAGATTGCTGAGGTTCCCTATGAGAGGGCTATAAAAGAGGTCTTGCCATTTATAACTGCTGAAATTATAGCTTTACTATTAATCTCTTATTTGCCCCAATTAACTCTCTGGGTGCCGACAATTCTGGGGCTTAGCTGGGGTTAATAATAAATTATTCAGGGGGACTTATGATGAAGGAGATAAAAAATAAGCTAAATGAAAGAGGCCGGGAGATCTATGATATATTTGAAGAACTGGTTAAAATAAAAAGTGTTTCAAATACAGGTGGAGTAAGTGAAGTTGGAGATTATATCTACCAATACCTGAAATCACTGCCGTACTTCCAGAAGAATCCTCATTTCCTCAGGAAACCGGAACTGCCTGATGATGACCTCGGGCGGGTTAATATACTGGCTCTGGTCCGGGGTGAGAAGGATGAATCAGCAGATACGATTGTTTATTTAAGCCATATGGATACTGTTGATACAGGGGAATATGGTGAACTGGAAAAGGCCGCCTGTAATCCTGAGCAACTACATAAGGGACTGGCTTGCTGGGATTTAAATAAAGAGGTTAAGGCTGATCTGGAATCAGGTGAATGGGTATTCGGGCGCGGGACTGCTGATATGAAGAGTGGGGTGGCCCTGCAGATCAAGTTACTGGAAGAGTTCTCCCGCAATGTGCAGGAACTTAAGGGTAATATTGTGCTGGCTGTCACAGTTAATGAAGAGGCCGATTCTCTGGGAATTATCCATCTGGCCCGACCACTGGCAGAACTGGCAGAAGAGGAGACTCTTAATCTGCTGGGGGTAATCAATACAGATTATACTACGGGTGAAGCGAATGCGGCGACAGATGAGCGTTATATTTATCTGGGTTCAATGGGTAAAATAGTTCCTGCTGTTTATGTAGTGGGGAAAGGTTCACATGTGGGACAGGTTTTTCAGGGTTTTGATGTCAATTATATTCTATCCAGATTAAGCAGTAGGATTGATTATAATGTTGAACTGGCAGACCGGGCCCATGGTCTGATAACTAATCCCCCGGTCTCATTAAAGCAGGTTGACCTCAAAGATGAATATAATGGTCAGCTTCCCTATGAAGGATTTGCCTATTATAATTTTTTAAGTTATACCAGGGGTGCGGGGGAACTACTTGCTGCCTTCAAAGAGGAAGCAGAAGACTGTTTCCAGCAGTGTATAGAACAGATCAACATCAATTTTAAAGAATACTGCAGGCTTAAAGAAGAGAGCTTTAAACCTGTTAACTTTAAGCCGCTGGTCAGCACTTATCAGGAACTTTACAGTGAAGCATGTGAGAAACTGGGGACTGCTGCAGTTGAGGATAACCTATCCCGCTGTCTTGAGGAGAGTAAGAAGGAGGGAATAATTGATTTAAGGGTACATTCCCTGAAGATGGTCCGCAGATTGTGGCAGATGACTGAAAAGGAGGGCCCGGCGGCTGTGGTATTCCTGGTTCCACCCTTTTATCCGCCCAATAATCCAGATAGTGGTAATCCAGGGTTCAAAAGATTTAACACTCTTATCAAGGAATTTATTGAAGAGAAAGAGGGACAAATTACTGGCCTGGGATACAGGTTAAACATTAAACCATTTTTTCCCTATCTTTCTGATGCCTCTTTCTGTGCCTATCACGGGGCAGAAGGGGACGAGGAGGCCCTGATTAATAATATGCCTTTCTGGGGCAAAGGTTGGGAGATTGATCTGGAAAATGTAAATAAGATTAATCTGCCAGTGGCTGATATGGGTGTCTATGGCAAGGATGCCCACAAGATTACTGAGAGGGTCCATATTCCTTATACTTTTAATATCCTTCCCCGATTGATTGAAGAAGTTACTGAATATTTGCTTGAAGGCTAGAAAGGATAAAGAGAGAGTAGATAGAATTGGATATCTACTATAATTTGCCTTCACATCTGGAATATAATTTTACTGATAACTAAAATTTGCACCAGGTGCAAAGAGAGTTTGCAGTTGGGACTCCCGGGCACCTGAAAAAAGATTTTCCACATGATCCCTCCGGAGTCCAGTTATCTTCTGTTAAAGCAAGTAATTTTATTCCCCAGATAGATAACTGGAACGGATTATGCATATATTAAAATAGCGAAGAGAGCAGTGAGTTGTTTTAATATAGAATTTATATTCATAAAAGAGGGGGATTTAAAAGTGGAAAATTTAAAAGTTGTAATATGGGGTATGGGATCTATGGGTAGTGGTATGGCTAAATATCTGGTTGATAAAGAGGGTGTTGAGATTACAGGAGCGATTGCTAACCGGGCCAGCAAGGCAGGGACTGACCTGGGTGAACAGCTTGGTCTGGGCCGGAAACTGGGAGTAGAAATCACTAATGATCCGGCTGAGGTAATCAAGGAAGATGTAGATGTAGTCTTACATGCCACTTCTTCTTTTTTAAGTGATATATTTGAACAGCTAAAATTTATTATTGAAAGGAAGGTTAATGTCATCTCAATCGCTGAAGAGATGGCCTATCCCTCAGCGGAGGATGAAGATTTTGCCGAAAAGATAGATGAACTAGCCCGTGAGAACGGTGTCTCTGTTCTGGGAACAGGAATTAATCCCGGGTTTGTGCTGGATCTCTTGATTGTTAATCTGACCGGGGCCTGTGCAGAGGTTAAATCCATCAAGGCTTCCCGGGTAAATGACCTTTCTCCCTTTGGCCCAACTGTAATGAAGACCCAGGGGGTTGGAACTACTGTTGATGAATTTGAAGAGGGAGTTAAAAAGGGTTCGATAGTTGGACATATCGGCTTTAAACAGTCGATTGAAATGATCGCTGATAGACTGGGCTGGGAACTGGATGAAATCATTCAAACCAGAGAGCCGATTGTTTCTAAAACCGAACGTGAAACCCCCCATGTCAAGGTTAAACCCGGTATGGTTGCTGGCTGTAAGCATATTGCCTACGGTCTAAAAGATGGTAAAGAGATTATAACTCTGGAACATCCCCAGCAGATTCATCCCGGAAAAGAAGGAGTCGAAACCGGGGATTATATAAACATTAAGGGAACTCCTGATATAAATATGTCAATTCAGCCGGAGATACCCGGTGGAATAGGAACTATGGCTGTAGCGATTAATATGATTCCCCAGATAATTAATGCCGCTCCTGGTCTTATGACGATGAAGGATCTGCCTGTTCCTTCCGCCCTGATGGGAGATGTCCGGAAAATGATTGCAGCCAGTAAAAAAGTTGCTGAAATGGTCCACTAATTATAATATAGAAGGATAGGGTTTCCACACAGGATTTCCGCTGAAATAAAGAAACTCTATCCTTGAAATTTTGAAAACTGGTTTCCCGTGGCAAGTGGGAAACCTTATCCTTAAAATGGGTAATTTCTGTAATATAAGAGTATTGGAACATATTTGTAGTAATAATTAAAGTAGAGGGGTGTTAATATGTCAGAGTTAATTAAAACCGGAAGTTGGGTGGAGATTCATCAGGTCATACTACCGGCCGGAGAGAGGGCTCCCCAGGTACCGGAAGATACTCAGAAGGTTCCTCTGGAGCTGAGGACCAGGGGATTTCTGGTAAAAGACGGCAAGGTAGGGGAAGAAGTTGAGATTAAAACCTTTACCGATCGTACGCTAAAGGGTATTTTAAAAGATCCAACACCATCTTATGAGCATAAATTCGGATGTCCAGTACCTGAACTCCTGCAGGTAGGGGAAGAGTTGCGGAAGATGGTTGCCGACAGGGGAGGTAATAAATAATGAAGGATAATAGTTATCAGGCAGTTATGGATAGAAAAAATGAAATCATGAAACAGGCAGTTGGTATAGATTATGAACGCTTTGCCACCGGTAAAGTTAGTTTTGATTATGAAAAGATGATGTCAGAAGTTGGCTATGATCTGGATAAGATCAGGGAAATCCAGGCGGAAACAGCTGTAGGTAATACTCCTCTGATAGAGTTGAGAAATATTACAAAACTGGCCCGCAAACTGGCACCAGCCGGTAAAGGAGCCAGAATATTTTTGAAAGATGAAGCAGCCAATCCTTCTGGTAGTTTCAAGGCCCGCCGGGCATCTGTATCGGTCTACCATGCCCAGAAAAACGGTTATACCGGGGCAGTAGCTGCCACAAGCGGCAATTACGGGGCGGCAGTTGCTTCCCAGTCTGTTATGCGTAATCTGGACTGTATCATCGTCCAGGAGGTTTTTGACAGCAGGGGTATTGGCCAGCCCGAGATACTGGAAAAAGGCAGGAAATGTGAGGCCTATGGGGCCGAGGTTCTACAACTCAGTGTAGGTCCAGAACTTTTTTATACCTTTCTCAGGGTACTGGAGGATACCGGTTATTTTAATGCTTCACTCTACACCCCATTTGGTATAGCCGGGGTCGAAACCCTGGGTTATGAGATTTCCGGGCAGATGAAAGAACGGGAAGGGAGAAACCCGGATGCGGTTGTCGTTACTCATGCCGGAGGTGGAAACCTGACAGGTACAGCCCGGGGTTTGCAGAAGGCTGGAGCTGCCGAAACAAAAGTTATTGCAGCCAGTGTTGATTTGAGTGGATTACATATGGCAAGTGACCATGACTTTAACCGTAAATCCTTTACGACCGGCCATACCGGTTTCGGTATTCCGTTTGCTACCTGGCCGGATCGGGCAGATGTGCCGCGGAATGCAGCCCGGGCCCTGCGTTATATGGAACGATATTTAACCGTTAAACAGGGAGAGGTCTTCTACCTGACAGAAGCTCTGGCCCGTCTGGAAGGAATGGAAAGAGGACCTGCCGGAAATACATCACTGGCAGCTGCCTTTGTCCTGGCCCAGGAGATGGATGAAGATCAGATAATCGTTGTTCAGGAGACAGAATACACAGGAGCTGGCAAACATCCCTCTGCCCAGTTGAACTTTGCCCGGAAAAATGGAATC
This sequence comes from Halanaerobiales bacterium, assembly GCA_016278435.1. Classification (GTDB taxonomy): domain Bacteria; phylum Bacillota; class Halanaerobiia; order Halanaerobiales; family JADQBU01; genus JADQBU01. The sequence goes on along the minus strand of JADQBU010000364.1, from coordinate 1,796 downwards.
GAAATCAGAACTGGTAATCCGGAAGAAGAGGTAGCGGGAGAGAGCATTATTATACCGGCTGAACCAGCCCTGATTAAAGCCCGGGATTTAGATCTGGACCGGATTAAACTCTCTTATCTCAGAAACATTGTTGAAAAAACCTGTATTAAAGAGCTTGAACCTGTTGACCTTGAATTCCTGGCTGCAGAAGTAAATAAGACTACTGCTGAGGTTGAGGGAATTATGGAGCAGGAATTTAACATAAAAATGGTGAATAAATAAATGAAGCTGGATCTAATAATTGCTGAAATAGGTAGTACTACTACTCTGGTTAACGGGTTTGATAAGATTAATACTGAGAAACCTGTTTTTGCCGGACAGGGACTGGCCCCGACTACGGTTGAGAAAGGTGATGTCATGATTGGTCTGGAGGCTGCCCTGGCTGATTTAAAGGAGAAGCTGGGGGTAGCTGAGCTGGACTGGACAGAGTTTATGGCCACCAGCAGTGCTGCCGGTGGTTTAAAGATGACTGTCCATGGACTGGTCAAGGATATGACCGTGAAGGCTGCGGAAGAGGCAGCCCTGGGTGCAGGGGCTGTAATCAGGATGATAACAGCCGGTAAGATCAGGGATTATCAGTTGGATAGAATTAAAGATATTAATCCCAACATTATCCTGCTGGCCGGTGGGGTAGATTATGGCGAGGAAGAGGTAATACTGCATAATGCCCACCAGTTGAGCAGCTTCGACCGGCATGTTCCCTTGATATATGCCGGCAATAAGGTGCTACAGGAAGAGATAAGGAATATCTTTAAGGACTGGGACCGGGAAATACTGATTACAGAAAATGTATATCCCGGTATCGATGAATTAAATGTCGAACCTACCAGAAGGCTTATTCAGGAGGTTTTTGCCCGCCATATAGTCCGGGCTCCCGGGATGGAGAAGATCAAAGAATTACTGGCCATTGATATGATGCCTACTCCAGGTGCGGTTATGGAAGCTTCCCGGCTGCTTAAAGAACAGATCGGGAATCTGGTGACAATCGATGTGGGGGGAGCAACCACTGATGTTCACTCTGTCACCCTGGATTCTCCGGCCATCCGGGAAAAATTACTTAACCCGGAGCCGGAAGCCAAGCGGACAGTTGAAGGGGATTTAGGGGTCTTTGTCAATGCTCCCCGGGTCTATGAAATGTTTAAAGAGGAATTAATGATAGATGAAATCAAGGAACTATCTCCGTTGCCGGTCAGTAAAGAAGAAGCAGTTTATACCGGCCGGCTGGCGGAAAAAGCAGCTCAGACTGCTCTCCAGAGACATGCGGGCAAGCTGAAAGATTATTTTGGACCGACAGGTAGGCAGACGTTGGCTGAGGGTAAAGATCTGACCGCTGTTAAATCGATAATCGGGACCGGTGGAGCCCTGACCAGGCTTGAGAATGGTCCAGTGGTTCTGGATAAACTCAAAAATAATAGAGACCAGCGCCTGCTTTTGCCGGGGAAGGAAGCCCGGATTTTAATCGACAGGGATTACATCATGGCTTCGGCCGGGGTGATGAGCAGGAAATATCCCGAAACAGCTTTAAAATTATTGCTGGCAAGTCTGGGGATTACAAAATAGAAGGGGTGAAGTTAATTGCCTTTAAAACGGGAAGATGATTTTGCAGAAAGGAGAAAACACCTTAAGACACTTTCTGACGAGGAACTGGAGGAGAGATTCTGGAAATTGACAGAGCAGATTGTTGAACCACTGCTGGAACTTGCTGAAACCCATACTTCCGAGTCTGTTGAGAGATCTGTTCTGCTCAGATGGGGGTT
>JADQBU010000393.1 GCA_016278435.1 Halanaerobiales bacterium | reverse complement strand
TGCCGGGGATTGTGTGCTGGTTTTACCCGGAAACCATGATTATGATAATGGTATGGTTGACCTCTGGGAAAACTTCAGCCAGAATTTAACCGGAAAAATGTTGCTTTTGACTGAACATCAACCATATTGTCTCAAAGACTTTGACCTTGATGTTACAGTTTATCCAGCTCACTGCCACAGTAAACACTCAGATCAGAATAATCTGGGTTGGATCAAAAAACTAAGCGAAAGAGATGATTCTAAGTGGCAGATAGGAATAGCCCATGGGGCTTTAATTGATATCTCGCCCGATATAGCCGGTAAATATTTTAATATGAGTGAACGGGAACTAATTGATATTGAGATGGACCTATGGCTTCTGGGACATACTCATCTTCCCTATCCCGAACAGAAGGAAGTAAGTAATAGAAAGGTGTTTAATGCCGGCACACCTGAGCCGGACGGTATGGACTGCCGGCATGGAGGCAATGCCTGGCTATTAACCCTGGAAGATAAGGGTAAGGTTAAAGCAGAAGCTCTGGAAACGGGAAATTATAGATTTTATGACCTGGAACAGGTCATTCACAGTGAATCCGACCTGGAAAAATTAAAAGAATCACTTCTGACAGACCAACCGGGAAGAAAGTTAGTCAGAACTACCCTCATGGGCCGGATAGATGAAGAAATATATAATAAGCGAAATGAACTTTACCGGGAATTGAAAGATAAACTGGCTTATTTTAATGTTGACGATAGTCAACTGAGGATAAAGATTAACAAAGATGTGATTGAAAAGGAATTTACCAGGAATTCATTTCCCTATAAATTGTTAAATGAGCTGTCCAGTTCCGGAGATGAAGAGGCTCTACAGGTGGTCTATGGCTTAATTAAGGGGGTCAAAAATGAAGCTGAATAAGTTTAAAACTGATTCCTTTGCAGGTATTAATAATAAAGATGTAGAATTTTCGGAGGGTCTGAATGTCCTTCTGGGACCGAATGAAGCGGGCAAAAGTACTTTAATCGAGGCTATCTTTGCTACTATCTTTAAAAATGTTAAATTACGGATGAACTACAGTGATGATAGAGAGTTCAATGAAAGATTTATGCCCTATCCTGATGGTGACTATATCCATGGCTGTCTCCATTTTGAGATTGATGGCCAGAAATACAGAGTTGAAAAAGAATGGGGTGAAAACTATTCGGTATTTCTGGAATTGCCAGATGGGCAGAAAATAAATAGTTTTGATAAGGTCAATGAATATATAAATGATCTTTTTATCTACGGAGAAGGAACATATAGCAATATTGTTTTCGTAAAACAGCAGGATGTGAAAAATGCAATTAACAGGATTGTAAGTAATAAAAATGTAACCGGTGCCATCAGTTCTTTTCTGAGGAAGACAGTTATGGAACTTGATGGTATTAATATTGACAGACTGAAAGAAAAAATCGGTGAAGAACTGGATGAATTATTGAAAAAATGGGATATTGACAATGATCGACCAACAAATCTTGATAGAGATGTTAATAATCCTTATAAAGTTGGTTATGGCCAGGTATATGGGGCCTATATCAATACAGAACAGATCCGGCTGGATATGGAAAAAACTCAGAGACTGGAGAAAGAATTCGAAGATATCAGTCAGTCTCTGAAAGAAATAAAAGAAGAAAGAACAGAGATAGAAAATAAGATCAAGGAACTGGCCAGCCTGGAAAAGGATATATTTAAACGCGGTCAGGTCGAACCTAAAATTGATACTTTAAAAGAAAAGATTGAAGATATGAAGGAAATTAATACAAAATGGCCTGTCCTGGAAAATGAGCTTAAAAAGAACAGTAATAAACAGGAAGAACATAATGAAAAATTAGAGAAACTAGCTGAGGAAAAGAAGGAAGCCGAAGAACAAGCACAAATAAAGGAAATAACCGGTTTACTGGGTAAAATTGAGGATAAGAAAAAAGAGATAGATGACCTTAAGGAGAAGAAAGAAGAAATCAAAGAAATAACTGCAGACGATGTTAAAAAGCTGGAAAATATTCAGAGTAAGATCGCTACAACCAGAGCCAGTATTGAAGCAGCTACCCTGGTCGGCCGGATTAATTCTGCTCCCGGCAAAGTTACTGTTACCAGGGGGATTGAGGAAAAAGAAGAGATTGAAGCGGGCCGGGAATTTAAAGCTGACGGCTATATCCACATCCAGAGTGGGGAACTGGACATTGAGATTGAGTCAGGAAATATAGATTTTCAGAGTCTGCAGAAGCAGTACAGTGAACTCAAAAAAGAATATGATGAGTTTCTGGCAGACAAGGGTATAAAGGACATGGATGAAGCCAGAAAGAATCTGGAGAAGCTAAACAATAGCAATAATCAGGTTAAAATGATTAAACAACAGATAGATGACCTACTGGATGGTAAGGATTATAATGAATTAACGGAAAAGGCAGCTAATTTACCGGAAGAGAAGGAAGTCAGAGATGTTAAAGAGATAGATGAAGAGATTGAGGAAGTCAGAGATAAAATTCAGGAAATTCAAATTGAGATCAATACCGCTGAAACCAGAATTCAGGACTGGAAAGATAAGTATGAAAGCCATGATAAATTGTTTGATTTCCTGCTGGAAACAAGGGGAGATATAAAAGAGATGGAAAAGGAACTTGCTGATCTGGCAGAACTACCGGAGGGTTTTAAATCAGCCGAGGAATTCAATAGCCATCTGGCCGGATTAAGAGATAAAAAAGATGAACTGGACCATAAATTTAACGAAAGCAAAGAAGAGATGTATGAGATTAAACAGCAGTTGCCTGATATTTCATATGAAGAATTTAGCTTAATATATGAAGACAATAAGAATGAATTTGAAAGATTAAAATCAAGAGCAAATAGCTTGCTTAAGATAAAAGAAGTATTTGAAGATAAACTGGAAGAGATGGATCAAGATTCCTTTAAACCACTGGTCAATTCTTTCAGTAAATATCTGTCAATACTGACTAAAGGTAATTATGAAGTCGGGGAGATTGATGACAGTTTTGAAATAAAAGTTAAGAATAAAGAAAATAAAACGTTACCGGCCAATATTAATCTGCTATCTTACGGGACTTATGACGGAGTAGCTCTGGCCTTACGATTTGCGCTACTGGAACAGTTATTTAAAGATACTCAGGGTTTTATAATTATGGATGACTGTCTGGTTAATCTTGATCTTGACAGAAAGAAAGAGGCAGTAGAGCTAATCAATACCTTTACAGAAAATAATCAGATTATCTTTACAACCTGTGATCCGGATACGGCAGAGATGCTGGGAGGGAATGTGGTAAGGGTTTGAGGTTTGAAAAGGGAAAATTTACAGTAAACAGATAATAGCAGAATTCAGGAGAACAAGGAGGAATTATTATGCAGTCTCATTTTGGCTGGGTGGATTTTGCCGGGGAAAATCAGAGGAAAATGCTTGATGTAGTAAAATTATTCAGGGAACATGATACCAGGGATGAACTGGGTATAGGAACTATCAGGGATGCTTTTTCAGATTACTTTTTCCCTGGGACAAGTACTATCCAGACCAAAGTCCGTTATATGTTATTTATACCCTGGATTTATAATATGCTGGAAGAAAAGAAGGTTAAATATCCTGAGATAGAAGACCGGGCCAGGGCAGAAGAAATTAAACTTATTTATGCTTTACTTGAAGCAGGAGAATATGAGGGTTTAATCGGTCGGGATGCACGCGATAAATTGATACGCTTACCCAGTGCTATTTACTGGACAGGCCTGGAATCCTGGGGTATAAGACTTTTTCCCGGCTCCAGAGATCAATATCATCATACTTTAACAGAAAATTATTACAGGCGAAGAAGATCAACTTCCGGTCAATCGAAACCAAACTGGGATCCAGGTTTACCTGAGCCACCTGAAAAATTAATGGAATATGCTGAACTGAATTTGAGGAAGGAGGATGCAGAATATCTTGTTGACAGGATATCCTGCCGGCAAAATGACACCCTTCTTTATTATCTAATAGATAAGGGAGAAGATATAGATGCTGACTTTTTCTGGTATCTACCAGTAATAAAGGAATTACCATTAAAACTGCAGGAGAATATAAAACATGCCAGAAATTTCTCTGAAACCATTTACGGTGCTAATTTAATGTATAATTATCTTCTTTCAAAGCAAGTGAAAAATGATAGCTGGATAGAAGGGTATAAAAAAGGGCTGGAATCCTGGTTTGAAGTAATTTCATTTCGTTGGACTGATTTAAAGAACTGGTATAATAATCTCAATAATTTATGGACTTCAGAAGCTTTAATAAATGCACGGATACCACTTTCCTCCAGAAATTTTGTTGATCAGTGGTACGATATCTTATTCCAGCAGGAAAAACTTGATAATATTTTGCAAAGTGACAAGGTTGAGAAATTACTCAAAAATAGAGAATGGAGATTAAAACGGGATAGAGCCCGGTTATTAAATGCCAGAGCACGTGAGATGTGGGGTGGAGCTTCAGGAACAATACCACTCGATTACAGATGGAGCACTGTAAAAAACATCATCTCTGATATATTAAATGGATTATCTGGAGAGGAGAGTAAAATTGCTTAATCCTGAAAATAGAATAATTTATCTGGAAGAAATACGACCACCACTTGGATATAAACTGGACAAAGCAGTTGCCACAACCTATTCACTTGACCTTCTTTCTCTACTGATGGCACCTCTTTCCCTGGCACTTTTTGATGCTGACAACAGGGAAGAAATTCTAAAAGATCCTATTGCTGTACTGGAGGCAATCAGGAGGACTGCTGACAAACTGGCTATTTTCTGTCAGCAGGGAAGAATTAAAGTCCCCGGAAGTGATACCAAACTATTTAGTTATCTCGAAAAGATAGTATGTGATGTTCAACCACCGGGTGAAGGGGTATTTCATCCCAAAGTCTGGATTTTAAGATTTTCATCAGACAATAAGCCAGTAATATATAGATTTTTATGCTTTTCACGTAATCTCACTTTTGATAACTCCTGGGATACTGTTTTAAGATTAGAAGGTGAACTGGAAGATGACAGGGTATACGGTTTTTCCAGAAACCGGCCGTTAGCAGATTTTATCAAGGAGCTTCCAGAGCTGGCAGTAAATAATGTTAATAATCAGGTCAGTGAATTGATTGACCAGATAGGAGAAGAAATTATAAAAGTCCGTTTCAAACCCCCTGAAAACTTTGCAGATGAAATTTCATTTATACCATCCGGAATCAATGGTTATAGAAAAATTCCTGAATTTAAGGACTATACCAGATTGATGGTAGTATCCCCATTTATTTCAGATTCTTTAATTAAACATCTATTTAATAAAGGAAAAGATAATATTTTAATATCAAGAGGTGAAAGTCTTGATGAATTAAATAATAACTTTATATCAGAATTAACAGAGAAAGCCTCGGTATTTATACTGGATGATACAGCTGAAAGGCCGGAAGAAGTGGATGAGGAATATCAAGAAGATGATGCTGAAGATTTTTCCGGTTTACATACAAAGCTATATATTCTGGAAAAGGGTTGGGATGCCCGGATTTTAACGGGCTCAGCTAATACGACTAATGCTGCTTTTTCTGGTAATAATGTTGAGTTTACAGTAGAACTGACAGGGAAGAAAAGCAGAATTGGCATTGATCCTTTCCTGGGAATAGATGAAGACCAGACAACTTTCCGGGATCTGTTAAAGTATTACCAGCGTCCGGAGGAAGAAGAGCTTGATACAAAAATAAGAGTACAGTTAGAAAGAAATCTAGAGCAAGCACGAAAACAGTTAGTAAAATGCGGTCTTTCTGTCTTAATTAAAGAAAATTATGATCACACCTATTCTCTGATAATAAATCCAGAAAAGAAACCGGAATTTGATAATTTAGATATTGAAGGTTACTGCTATCCTATTACTGTAAATGAAAATAATAAACGGGAGATAGCTCCATTTATTACAGGAAAACCAGTAATTTTTTCTGATATGTCTCTAGTGGGATTAACCGGGTTTATAGCATTTAAACTCAAGATGAAATTAGAGGATGAGGAAGCATCAACTGGTTTTGTTTTAAATCTGCCGGTTCAAGGTATGCCGGAAGAAAGGAACAAAAGAATACTACAGAATATAATAAAGGATAGTGACCGTTTTATTAGATATTTACTTTTTCTCCTGGCTGATGAAAAAGATTCAACAACTGATCTGATAAATATACATAAGTGTTTTTTCAATGGAAGCGGTGAGTGGGATACTCTGGATTTGCCTGTACTGGAAGAACTCGTCAGGGCTTATAGCAGGAATCCAGGAAAATTAGAAAATATAAAGAAATTGATCGATGATTTGTGTCAGACAGAGGAAGGCGAAGCTATATTACCTGAAGGATTTGATGAAGTCTGGAATGCAGTTATGGAAGCCAGTGCAGGGAGGGAAGAGAATGAAGTCCAGACCGGAAATTAATAAAATTACTAAAGGGTTAAAAGACTTTCAGAGGAAGACTGTTGATTATGTTTTTTCCCGGCTTTATACAGACCAGAATCCAACAGATAGATTCTTAATTGCCGATGAGGTAGGTCTGGGAAAAACGTTGGTAGCCCGGGGAGTTATTGCTAATGCGATAGATTATCTCTGGGAAGATATTGACCGGATTGATATTATCTATATCTGTGCCAATGCCAGTATTGCCCGGCAAAATATTAATAGATTGAATATTACAGGTGAGCAGGAGTTTGCATTTGCTACCCGTATAACACTGCTACCCCTGGAGATAAAGGATTTAAAAAATAATAAACTCAATTTTGTTTCCTTTACTCCGGGAACGTCATTTGATCTTCGTTCTCAAGGTGGAATTGCCAGTGAAAGGGTTTTACTTTACCATATTTTAAAAGAGGCCTGGGGTTTCGGTACAATAGCAGGGCCCAAAAATCTCTTTCAGTGTGGTGTTCTAAAGGATAACTGGAGGCGTTATCTAAAGAATTTTGATAAAAGGCTTGTTGATAAAGACCTGACTGAAGCCTTTTTGGAAAGTCTTGAACAGGATGGGGAAATCAAGAATAAATTTTATGATTTAATTGACCGTTTTTCTTATTACAGAAAACATGAGAACATACCTTATATTGACAGGCAGGATAGAGATCAGTTCATTGGCAGATTGCGTCAGGTGCTGGCAGAAACCTGTATAAATAAACTTGAACCTGATTTAGTAATTATGGATGAATTTCAACGTTTTAAATATTTGATGGATGGCGAAGATGATGTAGCAGAACTGGCCCGGGTATTATTTAATTATCCAGATGTAAAAATTCTATTACTATCTGCTACACCATATAAAATGTATACATTGTATCATGAAAGTGAAGTAGAAAACCACTATCAGGATTTAATGCGAACGGTTGGATTTTTATTTAATTCTTCTGAAGAAACAGAGGTATTCAAAAATGATCTTAAAAATTATCGCAGGGAACTGTTTAGTTTAAATAGTACAGGTTCCAATAATATAATACAGGTTAAAAATAAAATAGAGAGGACACTCAGTAAAATAATGGTCAGAAATGAGCGGGTTAATTTAACCAGAGAGCAGGATGCCATGCTCAGTGAAACTGAAGGAGATTCTCTCCGGCTTGCTCCCGCAGAGCTTGATTCCTTTGTTTTGCTTGATAAAATTGCTGATAAGATAGGGGCACAGGACACAGTAAACTACTGGAAGTCAGCCCCCTATTTACTTAATTTTATGGATAAGGAATATAAATTAAAGAATGATTTTCTTGAACATTTAACTAGCCAGGAAACCAGTCGAGAATTAGAAAAATTACTTAAGGGAAGAGAAAGTTATTTATTTAACTGGTCTGATGTTTTAAATTATAAGCAGATTGACCCCGGCAATGCCAGAATGAGGTCAATTATGGAACAAACAGTTGAAAATGATGCCTGGCAGTTATTGTGGATTTATCCTTCTATGCCATATTACAGAGTTTTTGATGGCCCTTACAGTAATTCAAATCTGCAGAGTTTTACTAAATCTCTTATATTTTCTTCCTGGAGGGTAGTTCCGAAAGTGGTCTCTATGCTCTGTAGTTATGAGGCAGAAAGAAGGATGGTTAAATCATTTAATAAGTCTGCACAATACACTGATTTATCAGGAAACCGGGTGCAACTTTTAAGTTTTAGCATGAGAGAAGGCAAACCTGCTAATATGTCAAATTTCAATCTATTATACCCCTGTTTAACTCTGGGCAAGGAAATAGACCTGATTAATATTTGCTGTAACCGGGAGGACATGATTACTGAAAAAGAATTGTTTACTGAAGTTAAAAGAAAGGTTGAAAAATTATTAAATCCAATTATAGATAAATATGCCAGGTATGAGGGTTATATGGCTGATAAAAGCTGGTACTGGGCTGCTCTTATTCTGATGGATAAACATTATAATCAGGAGATAGTTAAAAACTGGTTTGATAACAGCAGAGGAGATCTTAACTGGATAAATATTATAGATGGTAAAGGATCAGAAGGGGAAGATGGTGGTTTTGCGGAACATATTAGATATTTAAGGGAACACCTGGATGAAAATGTTGCGTTAGGTAGACCACCTAAAGATTTGATAGAGGTAATTACAAAAATTGCAATAGGGTCCCCGGCTATTACTTCCTTAAGGTCATTTAGACATATTATTAAAGGAAATGAGAATGAAATGTATAACTACTTGCTGGCATCATCAGCCCGGACTGCCTTAAATTTTCGGACTTTATTTAACCGGCCGGATGTTATGAACTTAATCCGCGGGGTTCACAGTGCTGAAGATGACCGCTATTGGGAAAGTGTATTAAATTACTGTATTAATGGAAATCTACAGGCTGTTCTGGATGAATATGTCCATGTTCTAAGAGAAACCAATGGTTTAACTGATAAAGATTATAAATATGCTCTGAAACAGATCTGGGAAGAGATTGATGAAGCCCTGACTGTCAGGTCAGCTACACCTGAATTTGATGAAATAGTCACTGAACCAGAACTCAAGATAAAGAAGAGAAGAATCCGCTGTCATTTCGCTTTACAGTTTGGAGACAGCAGGGATGAAGATGGCGAAAAAACAAGAGCCGGTCAGGTAAGAACTGCTTTTAATACACCATTCAGGCCTTTTATCCTTGCTACCACTTCCATAGGTCAGGAAGGACTTGATTTTCATCTTTACAGTCACCGGATCTGTCACTGGAATCTTCCCTCAAATCCAGTTGATTTAGAGCAGAGAGAAGGACGAATACACCGCTATAAAGGTCATGCCATCAGAAGGAATGTTGCCAGTAGGTTTGATATTACTTCATTGAAGGGAATATCTGATAATGACGATCCCTGGGATGTTGCTTTCCAGCTGGCTCTGGAAAACCGGGAACCTGGTAACAATGATATGATTCCTTTCTGGATATATGATCTGGAAGGCGGACAGAAGATATACCGGCATATTCCAGCTTTACCATTGAGTAGTGAAGTTAATAAATTAAAGTATTTAAAGAAGACCCTGGGGGCTTATAGGGTGGTATTCGGGCAGCCCCGGCAAGAGGATCTTGTTAATTATTTGAGTCAGCATCTGGGGGAAGGTTCAGGGTTAGACGGGTTGGATGATTATAAGATTAATCTGGCGCCTTGAGAGAAAAAGGTCAAAACTTCAGTTAAATATTATTATAAGAAAGGATTCAGACGATATTTGTTTAATTATAATAAATAGACAATATTTGTTTTTAATGTGCTTTCAAGTAGTAATTGCCATTATTTAATGAAGAGGTGATGTTGTGGTTGATATAGAAAAATTAATACAGGCCAACAGAGATAATCATTATAAATTATTAACACTGGTAGGAAATGAAGAAGCCCAGAAAAAACTTATAATTAAATATCTGAGGGAGAATGGTTGGAAGATTTATGATGTTGAAGAAGTTGTCCTTGATTTGATTCAAAATATTCCGGAGGATAAAGTAAGTAAGAGAATTGGGAATAAATTAAAAGAGTGGGTTAATGAAAAAGAAAGAAGGATTGTTTTAAATAATACCGGAATCCTTTATTCACCTGAACTCAAGATGATTAATCCTGTGGAAGCTTTTAGATATTCAATGCGCGGTAGAAGAGAGGGTGTTATTTTTATTAATGGAAGATTGAGAGATGATAAAGCTTATTATTCAACTCCTGATAAGGAAGACTTTTCAGTAGTTGACCTTTCCAGGGTGATTTTTTATAGATTAACAGAAGTAAAAATAGGTGGTGGTATTGATGAAGATTAAAGATCTACTTCATTTAGAAGAACTGGACAGGGTTATTGATATTGATTCTTTTATTGATACAGAGGATAAAGCGCGAGATACTATCAATAAATATATTATTACTGATGATATGAAGGGTCATATGCTAAAGATTGCTGAAGACCTGAATAGAGCCAGACATTATTCATATCAGGTCATTGGTAATTATGGTTCCGGTAAATCACATTTTCTGGCTGTTCTGGCTGCAATAATAAGTAATCCTTCTTTAATTGATAATTTACAGAATAAAGAAGTAAAAAAATCCTTTAAAGATAATTTAAACCGCAATTATGCAGTAATTCAATTTGAATTACAACCAAGTGAGCACACTTTAAGTGATTTTTTCTATGATAGACTTGAAGAAAAATTAAAGCAAAAATATGATATTGAAATACCCGAAATTGATGCCGGTGATATCTATGATCATAAAGAAAAAATCAAAGAAATCCTGGATATCATAAAATCCCATGACCCTAAAATGGGATTAGTTGTCATTATTGATGAAATTTCCGACTTTTTAAAGACTAAACCTACCAGAGAGATGAAATATGCAGATACTCAATTCATGCGGGTCCTTGCCCAGGCCAGTAATCAGATGGATTTTATTTTTATGGGTTCTATGCAAGAGAATGTTTTCAGTAGTAATGAATTTGTGGAAGAAGCTGAGAGTTTTGGTCGTACAGCTCAGAGATATGAAATTATTGCTATATCAAAAGAGGATATCAAAAAGGTTTTATCCCGGAGAGCCCTGAAAAAAGATATCGGGCAGGTAGAGCAGTTAAAAGAACTTTTATCAGAATATGGCCAGCAGATCCCCCAGGTACAGGGAAAATTGAATGAATTTGTAGACATATTCCCGGTTCATCCTTATGTAATAGACATATTCAATCAGTTACCCTATTTTGAAAACAGGGGCATACTGGAGTTTGCTGTGGACCAGGTAAAGGAGATATACAATAAAGAATTCCCTGCTTTTATTACCTTTGAAAAAATCTATGATAAAATTGCCAGCAACCACAGTATTAGAACCCTTGATGAGGTTTCACCTGTAATAAATGCGGTTGAGACACTTGATAGTAAAATAGATTTATTACGACAGGATAGGCAGGAAATTGCCCGTAAAATCATCAAGGCTCTGGCTGTTCTCAAATTATATGGAAAAACTTCAAATAACGGAGCTACTCCGGAAGAACTGGCCAGTGAACTAATGATTATTTCTGACAATGTTTCCAATATAGATAAGATCAAGATTATCCTCAATAAATTAAGGGAAGTAACAGATGGTCAATTTATTGCTAAAACGGAGAATAATTATTACTATATTGACCTGGAACATGATATTGATTACGATGTTGTTATCAAAAGGAAATCAGAAGATTTATATGATGGTGCTGAGGATGATGAATTATTAAAGATAATAAGACATAACATTGAATTATCTTCAGATTCCGAACATGTAAGGGTTTTCCCCGATAATAGTTACTGGAAAGATCGCAAGTCTTTCAGAAATGGAAGTTTTATATATGATGATGGTTCTAATTATGTCAAGAAAGGAGAAGGAGATTTCAATTTTATCTTTGTTTCACCATATGAAAAGAAATCAAAAATTGCAGGTGGTTTTGATACTGCTATTTTAAATCTGGAATACAATGATGAGCTGGATGGTCTATTAAAAAAGATAGCAGCAGTTACTTCACTGAAAAAGGGTAATGGTTACGCTCTTAATATAATGGACCGTAAGCAAGATGATTTCATTGAACAAACAGAAGCTCTATTGTTAAAACTCTTACTGGATACAAAGATTGAAAATGGTGGTAAATATGAAACTTCAGGTCACTTATTTGCCCAGGAACCAGATAATCTCAATGAATACTATTACGAAGTAAAAACTGCTCTTTTCAATGATACCTTTAATCAAAAATATCCCGAATATCCAAAATTACTTAATAGATTGTCTTCTGAGAACATAAGGGGAGAGGTAGAAAGAACAATTAATGAAATATTAAAGACTGGAGAAAAGATTACTGTCAGCAACTCACAGAATTTATTATCCTCTCTGGAATTACTTGATGATAATTACTATCTGGATACCTCAAAATCAAAATATGTAAAAGTAATTCTGGATATTTTAAATGATAATAAAGGTAAAAACATAAAAATATCCAGTCTTATTGAAAAACTTGCAGATAAGCCATTTGGTCTGCAGGAGGAACTGGTATATTTAATTATTCTGGTTCTTACCTATAATGGAGAAACAAATTTGAAACAACGCGGAGGAAGAACTCTGACTGCCTCTGATCTGGAACAGTTTTTCTCAACTGGACTTAAAAAGTTTGATGAAGTTCCATATATTACTCTGGAAACGGATTTTCCGGTTGAAGATATTATAAGATTATTTAAAGCACTTGACATGAATCCGGGACTGGTTAGACAGAAAAATGAAAGACCGGAAGCTGTAAGACAGTTTAAAGAAAAAATAATTGAGATGAATAAAAAAATAAATGAGATAGACAGCAAGCTAGAAAAATTCAGGAATAAGCCCGATGATTTTATAGATATTAATAAACTATTACAAAAGAGAGAGGGTCTGGAAGATAGTATTCCCATGAACCGCTTTCTGAAAGTAAATACAGTAACAGACTTCAATAAAGTTGTTCTGAGTGAAATTGAAATTGAAAACAAATTAAAACCGGGTCTTAATCTACTGGATAGATTGCAAGGTTATTTAGATGATTTTGAAGACTTTATTTATGATATGTATATTTGTATGGAAAGTTCCCTGGAATTTGTCAAAGAAAATAAAATATTTTTTCAAGATGATGATATTAATAAACTTGAGGAATTGACCAAAGAATGTGAAGAAACTATGGGTACAGAAGATATGTTACCTTTGCTGGATTATGAAAACCGCCGGCTACTCAAAGGTCAACTGGAACAGTATCAACGCAAATATAAAGGGATTTATTATAAACAACATCGTGAGAAGGTTGGAGAAAAGATTGACTGGGATAAGCTGGAGAAGATCAAAAATAATGATATCTTGCAGCGATTAAATAAACTG
>JADQBU010000438.1 GCA_016278435.1 Halanaerobiales bacterium | reverse complement strand
CCTGATAATGTTAACCTTCTGCAAAAAAAGACCGGCGTCAATAAAATTATCCCGGAGGAGCTGTGCCTCTTTTTCCCCTGAATTTCCCTGCATTATTATCAGGTCAGAAAGAAATCCTCCGACTGTACCAGCCACATAATAGCAGTAATCATTTAGATCAGAAAAGTCATCTATAGATTTTGTCAGGTATTTTTTCATCCCCTGATTCATCTCCTGTAGCCATTTAAAGGAGATCTCCTGTACTTCTCCATTGAGGGTCTGGTATGCCTCCCGGAGTAAGCCGGTATTTTCGGCCAGTTCCCGATGAGAACTATCTGGAATTAAAGCAGCCTGTTCTTCTATCTCCCTGACTGCCTCTCCAGCATTTTCATTATCAGGATTAAAGACCTCTACCACCCTATCCATTAAATATTTCCTATAATCCAGTGATATATCTTCAGCTTCATCCTCAAAATTATCCAGCAATCTATCCTGTAGATAGGTAATCATTACAGGTTTATAGATAGCATTATCCAGCATAGGGATAGTCAGGGCAAAACTCCTGGAAACATTTTTTAAAATTCTCTCACAAAATTCAATGGAATCTTCGGACAACTGTCTTCACCTCATTTTTACAGCTTATTACTAAACTCTGGGGATACAGATTATGTGCTATACTTATATATTCTAGAGTTTTTTACAATTTCCTGCCCTGACTATCCGGGAAATTTATGAATCCAGTAACTTCTGGAGTTTTTCTTGATAAAATCCAGTTAAACTATCTGCTGCCTCTTCATCATATCCCTCAGCAAAGATGTGGAAAATCGGTTTTTCACTGTCTGGAATGACCAGAGCCCAGCCTTTATCATGGGTAAATCTTATTCCATCGATCAGTTCGGTCTCTTCACCGGCATTGTTCGTTAAATGACGCATAATGCGGCCCTTATCCTGCCACCTACAGGGTATCTCAACATTACGCAGATGAAATTCCGGTAATTTACTCAATAACTCATCAAAACCAATATTTTCTTCTGCCATTTTCTCCAGGACCAGACCCAGACCATAAACCGCATCCAGATAGGGATAAAAGTAAGGGGGTTCTTCTACACGGCTGTCAAAATATTTAAGCATCGGCACCTGTGGCCTTACGGCTGTGTATGTTATCCTGGCTCCATAATCTTCCGCCAGATCAGCAATTACCCTGGGAGCATTCAGTGGTAGATACAATTCATCGAATCCCTTTTCCAGTAAAATATAGGAGATTAACACCTGATGTTCAGACCGGTTTAATACCCGTCCACTGTCTGTTACCAGATTTAAATTTTCGGCATTATGGTCGATAATTATTCCCAGGTCTGCTTCATTCTCAATGATAATATTAACCAGTCTCTCGCTTATTTCCAGCCTTTCCTCCAGACTTAGCGGCAGATCACTCCCGGAAAAATTTCTGGCAGAAAGAACCTGACAGTTCATCTTTTTCAAAAAAGACGGGAGGATATCAAATAGATTATTATACTCATAGTCTACTACAACACTGAACAGGTTCCTCCTGATAATATCAACATTAAAATCCTGCAAAATACCATCCAGATAACCTTGATTTATCTCCGTCACATAGGAATACTCACCAATTTCATCCAGACCGCCCAACCGGTAATCCTCAGCAAAAAACTTCTTCTCAATCCCTTTCTGGTCACTGGATGATATATTGGCACCATTCGTATTTAAAAATTCAATTACAATCTGCTGGGGATCCTCATAACTGACCCTGATATGTACTCCACCCTGTGCATCTAATTTGCCAACACCATACCGGGCTACAGGTGTTGTTGTATCACCGAGATCAACTACATCGATTCCGGTTGTCTGCAGTCCGCCAGTAAAAGATCTTTTCAAAGCATTACTTATTTTATAACTATCAGCACTTACTGTAACCGGTCGTTTTTTATCGAGAGTTGACCCATAGGCTGAGGCCAATTTGGCCGTAAATTCCGGAGTTATATCTATATTTCCCTGACCGATTACTCCCATATTGCTGAAAAGCTGCTTATTCCAACGTGGAGCCCAGATAATACTGTGTTCAACAACGGCCTTTTCACCGATCTCCTTTTCCGGCCAGATTTTAACCCCTGGTTTAATACAGGCCTCCCGGCCTACCTTGACTTTTCTCCCCAGAGCACTGTGGTCAAAAATAGAGGCTCGATCCTGTATCTTATTATTATCAGTAATAATAGTTCCCCGCAGTTCACAGTGACGTCCCAGATAATTATTATCCCAGAGAACACTATTTTTAATAGAACTATGTGATTGTACCAGGTTGTTTTTACCGATAACCGAATGTTCCAGAAATACATTCCGTCCAATCCGGGTACCACTCCCGATATAAAGAGGCCCCCTTAAAATCGCAGTATTATCAATATCTACATTTTCTTCAATCCAGATTCTGTCACCGATCTGACGGGCTGAATTTATGGGCAGATTAATCCGGCCCTGAAGAAAATCGAACTGGGTTTTATGAAATTCTACAAGATTACCTATATCATTCCAGTAACCATTTAACGGAAGTCCATATAGATTCATTTCTTTATGTAACATTAAAGGAAATAGGTCTTTACTGAAATCGAATTTTTCTCCCTTATCAAATAGATTAAATATTTCCGGCTCAAGGACATAAATCCCGGTATTTATCGTATCACTGAAAACCTGTCCCCAGTTTGGTTTTTCCAGAAAACGAATAATCTGACCCTGTTCATCGGTCATAACTACTCCGTACTCCAGCGGGATCTCTTCCCTGCTTAAGATCAGAGTTGCATCAGACCCCTTTTCCCGGTGGAAGTCTATTCCCTCCTGCAGGTTAAAATCGGTAATGGCATCACCGCTGATTACAATAAAGGTTTCATCGAGAAATTCATCGGCATTATGTACGCTACCGGCAGTACCGAGCGGGGATTCTTCTATGTAATAATGTAAATTAACTCCCCATTTTTCCCCATCCCCAAAATAGTCCTGTAATACCCGGGGGAGATAAAAAGTTGTTACTGCAATTTCAGTGATTCCCTGCTGCTTTAAAAGCATAATAATATGCTCCATAACCGGATAGGTCAAAACAGGAACCATTGGTTTTGGAAGATCACAAGTTAAAGGTCTAAGTCTAGTACCCTTTCCACCTGCCATTATTACTGCCTTCATTTTTAACCCCTTTCCTTTAGATATATTTTAAATCGGCATAGAGTCTATCATTATCAATATATGACATCCCGTCTTTATTATGCCATTTGCTGTCCCGGTATTCCTGTAGAACCTCCTGATATACTTTTTCTGTCCGGGCTGCTATCTTATCCCAGGTATATTCTTCTGAAACCATCCTGTATCCATGTTCTGCCATATCCCGGCCTTTCTTTTTATTTTCCAGTAAATAATTAACTGCCCCTGCCAGTTGCTGGGGATTACCTGGTTCTACCAGCAGACCATTTACCCCATCTTCAACAAACTCGGCTAATCCTCCAACATTGCCAACAATAACCGGTGTCTCGGTGGCCATTGCTTCCAGTGCAACAATTCCAAATGGTTCATAAAGGCTGGGAAATACTGCCAGATCAGCAACCCTGTATAGTTTATTCCTCTCCTCATCACTGATAAAACCAGTAAAAAAGATCCGGTCATCAACACCAAGGTAGCTGGCCTGTCTCTTAAGATTATCAAGATGAGGTCCTTTCCCGGCAATTACAAATTTTGTGCTGGGTTGATCATGTAGAATCTGGGGAATTGCTTGAATCAAGACCTGTATTCCCTTTTCTCTTACTATTCTACCCACATAAAAAACTATATTTTCCCGGGGTGAAGCATACTTTTTCCTGAATTCCTCGGAATATTCAGCTCTATAATTATCAATATTTACACCGTTTTCAATCCTGACGATCTTATCATCAGGAACCTGAAAAAGTCCTTTAATCTCACTCTTCATATAATTACTGCAGACAATAACCTTCCAGGCTTCAAAATTGGAATACCATTCCAGATCATTAATATAGCGCTGCATATCATTATAAATTCCCTGATTTCGACCATATTCTGTGGCATGAATCGTATAAACTAGAGGTTTTTTCAGGGAATGTTTTAACACTTTACTGGCCCAGAAAACAAGCCAGTCATGACCGTGAATTATATCAAATTCACCTACTTCCTGCTGTAGTTCAACTGCTCTCTCCAGCAGTTGAAAGTTTAGATGCAGGATACCATCTACAAAATTATTTGCTGTAATATTGGCCTCCTCTGCCCTGATTACATTAACTCCATTAATTTCCTCTTCCCGCGGAATATTATTATTTCCTTGTGTAATAATATAAAGTGTATGTTCCCTTTCTACCAGAGATTCGCTTAAATCCTGAACATGGCGAGCTAGACCACCATGACTGATCGGGGAATACTCCCAGGAAAACATCAAAATTTTCATAGAAACAACTCCTCCTATTTTTTTATTTATGGTTTATTAATAATTTTTCCAGGATTATTTTTTTTATTCATTATAAATTTTGAATAAACTACCCTCAGAACTAACATATTATTAAGGAAAGGCGTGATCAAATAATGACAAACGGCTACTTAATTTTGGTTCTCCATGCCCACTTACCCTATGTGCGGCACCCGGAAGCAGAGGGAGTACTTGCTGAAGACTGGTTATATGAGGCAATTACCGAAACCTATATTCCCCTGCTAAATATGATGGATAATCTGGACAAAAAGGGAGTAAACTTTGGACTGACCCTGAATATTTCCCCAACACTGGCAGCAATGTTATCAGATGAATTGATTCAAGACCGTTATCAGAAACATCTGGAAAAAATGATTGAACTCAGTGAGAAGGAGGTCTACCGGACAAGAAACCAGCCTCGATTAAATAAGGTTGCAGGCTTATATAGATATCTATATAAGGAAGCTCATTATGTATTTACCGAAAAGTACGGCAAAAATCTTCTAAAGGGTTTTAAAGAACTGCAGGATAAGGGCAATCTGGAGATTATAACTTCTGCCGCTACCCACGGCTATCTGCCTTTAATATTAACACCGGAAGCAATTAACGCCCAGATCAGAACCGGTGTACAGGCTTATCAAGAAAATTTCGAGCGGGATCCGGCCGGAATATGGCTGCCGGAATGCGGCTTTAAACCGGAGATTGATTCGATTCTAAGTGAAAATAATATCAGATATTTTATAAGCTCCACTCATGGTGTTTTATTTGCAGAACCCCGGCCCCGTTACGGTATCTTTGCTCCAATTTATACACCGGAAGGAGTCGCCGCTTTTGGACGTGACAGTGAATCTTCAAAACAGGTATGGAGTGCCGATGAAGGTTATCCTGGGGATTATAACTACCGCGAATTTTACCGGGATATCGGTTATGACCTTGATTACGACTATATCAGTCCCTACCTCCCTGATGGTCAGAGAAAACATCTTGGTTTAAAATATTTTAAAATAACCGGTAAAACCGATAATAAAGAAATATATGATCCAGATCGGGCCAGTGAAAAAGCTGCTGAACACGCAGGTAACTTTTTATTTAACCGCCAGCAGCAGGTTAATTATTTGAATCAGATTCTTGATAGAAAACCAGTAATTGTCGCTCCCTATGATGCTGAATTATTCGGCCACTGGTGGTTTGAAGGGCCACAATGGCTTTATTACCTCTTTGAAAAAATTCACTATGACCAGGATGAGGTTGAAACCATTACTCCTTCAGAATATCTAGAAATCTATCCCCGAAATCAGGTGGCAGTTCCCTCTGAATCAAGCTGGGGTTACAAGGGTTATCATGAAGTCTGGTTAAATGAAAGTAATGACTGGATCTACCGGCATCTCCACGAGGCAGAAATTAAAATGGGTAAACTTGCCCGGCAAAATAGTGACCTCGAAAAAAAAGAATCCCTCGAATACAGGGCTTTAAACCAGTTGACCAGAGAGTTACTTCTGGCAGAGAGCAGTGACTGGGCTTTTATTATGAAGGCAGACACTATGGTAGATTATGCAGAAATGAGAACAAAAAAACACCTGTCAAACTTCTTCAAACTGGCAAAACAGATAGAAAATGGATCAATTGATGGGGAGTTCTTGCAGGACCTTAACAATAAGGATAATCTCTTTCCCTTCCTTGACTTTAAAGTTTATATACCTGAAAAAAATAAATTATATTCTGTAGAAGAATCAGTAATTTAAATAAGAATAGGGTTTCGGCCTTATTCTTATTTAAAAATATTACAAGGAGGTGAATTTAATTTGAGCATAATGCTTAATATATTAATTATAATAATTGCATTTATTATTTTATTAAGTTTATATCTTATTTCATTAAGGAGGGAAAACACAATGGAGGAGAGAAAATTACAACCGGATAAAACAGATTTTGAAGCCGGGGAAGAACTGGGAATTGAAATTAATGAAAAAGATGAAACAGAAAAAGAGTTCAAAATGCAGGACTATAGCTGGGAAGAAAATGAATTAAAACACAAATACAATAAAACCATGATCAGGTTAATTGTAAGGGATCCCAACTGGTTATTTTCTTACTGGGAAGTTACTAACCCAGAGTATTATGAAAACCAACCAGTATTAAGACTTTTTGCTCAATCAACAGACGAAGTTCATGATATAGAAATTCGACACAATGTAGATAACTGGTATATCTCGAATGTTAAACCAAAAAACAGATACAAAGTGGCTATTGGCTTTAAAAAAGATGGTATATTTCATCCACTATGTTACTCCAATACTGTAAACACCCCATCCAGTCAGCCGTCAAATATAATTGATGAAAAGTGGATGAGTATCGAAGAACTATCTAAATACACCTATAGAATTGAAATTAATTCTTCTCTCTCTCTCCTGAAATCACTTAAAAAAAGGAGAGAAAACGAAGAAGAAATCAATGTTGATTCATTTTCTTTCAGCTATAAAGATTAAAAAAACCTCGTCCGTTTATCCAGCGGGCGAGGTTTTTATTGATTCAATATATAAACCCTGTAGTAGTAACTACTACAGGGTTTTTTTATGCATTATTTAATATAAATTCCCATTATGAACCTCAAAACTCCAGTTACTACCACTATTATTATCCCAGTTGTTGGCATTATCATGGAAACAGATATTTAAGCGGTCATCTGTATGAACATTCATCTCTGTTTCCCAACCCTCCATACCTTTTCTCATCCTGAAATCCTGTACATTTCTCCATTCTCTTGCATTTCCATACCCGGCGTGAAGATAAATTTCTTCTGCTCCGGATTGTGAGAGTAAACCATCATACTCAATCTTGACTCTATCACCGGCTGTAATAGGCGTTGGTTTTACAGCAATGCCCTGAATACCTAATTCCTGCAATATAACACCTCCTTTACTTTTTATCTATTTTTAGTATGGCTAAAGGAAGTGTTTTTATTCATAAATACAATGACCATTATCAGGAAGATAAAAGCAATATAAAACAGAGTATTGACACTGAAAACTCCCATTTTATTCGTATTATTGACTACCCTTATCGGATATATCTGACAGTAATTTTCTTCATCAAAATTAGCAAGGATTTCTTTTTGATCATACCGGGAAGAAAGTAATAGGTCTATTACCCTGGGTGCAAAATCCGGGTTTCCATCTCCCTTAAAATAAAAAGCCCAGTCACTACTATCACTATTTACATCCCGAAAATGATCAAGACCAAAAGGATCAAAGCTACCTACCATTAGATAAATATAAGAACCTGAGACTGGCCCAATATATTTCTTATTAATTCTTACATTAATCCGGTTATCTATAACCTCGACATCACAATCATCTATTGTCCCCGGAAAATCATCTGCTTCAAATAAAAATTTATCATTTTCCTCACTTAAATCTCCCGGGCTAAAGACACGCACCCACCATCCACTTATTTTTATCAATTTATTCCAGGGATGATCATGGTCAAGTCTAATATTTGCTCCCTCCTGGAACAAACTATCTTCTCCTCCCGCCTCATTATCTATATACAGTTCAAGGAGGGGAAGACTAAAACCGAATTTACTATCCCAGGGATCTGTTATTTTTCCAAAGTCAAATATAAAAATATAATTTTCATCTTCTTCTTTAATTTTAAAACCTGTTATATCAAATAACCCCTGATAGGGTTTAAATACCTTATTTTCTGGATATTCATAAGTGCCCGGTCCGTAATCATCACCAGCTGGATCAGTAGTGGAATAAATTACTCCGTCTTCAGCACCGGCATAACAGGTAAAACAAATTACAAATAACAATGCCAGGATAAGGGTTTTCATAACTAACCTCCCATTTATTGCCTTGCTACTGCAATCGCTCCTTTTACCCCAGTATCATCACCCAGACCTGCCCGGCAAATCTCCAGTTCTTCTCTGGAAGCAGTTAATGCTCTTTCTTCCAGTGTTTTATACATACATTCAATAAATAAGTCCTCAGCCTTCATTACTCCTCCACCGAGAATAATCATCTCAGGATTAAATAAATTGATTAGATTGGCAATACCGATTCCCAGGTAGCTGCCGGCATTTTCAAAGATTCTGACTGCATCCTGGTCTCCCTGGTAAGCAGCCTGAGCTACCAGGGCAGCATCTATCTTATTTAAGTCCCCCTGACAGAGTCCTTTCAGAACCTGTGCCCGGCTCCTGACAACAGCATTTCTACCCATCTCAGCAATAGCTGTTCCTGAAGCCAGAGTTTCAAAGCAGCCGTGATTACCACATCCACAAAGAGGACCATCGGGATGAACAGTCATATGGCCGATTTCACCCGCTCCATCACTGGCCCCGTGATATATCTTGCCATCTATTATAATACCTCCACCGATCCCGGTACTGATCGTTATATACAATAGATTATCAACACCCTGGCCTGTGCCAAAACATTTCTCGCCCAGAGCAGCCGCATTAGCATCATTTTCCAGAACCACGCGGATTCCAACCTCCTCCTCCAGCAACTTAACGATCGGTACATTTTTCCAGGGGAGATTTGAATTCTCATAGATAATGCCTTTTTTAACACTCAGCGGACCCGGACTACCAACACCAATCCGGGTAATATCTTTTTCTATCTTACCTGTCTCTTCCAGTACACCCTTTATTGTTTCTTTAATATTGGCAATAATCTTATTCTGACCTTTATTTGCTTCAGTCGGCAATTTCCTTCTGGCCAGAATATCACCATCTTTACCTGCTATTGCGGTCAATATTTTTGTACCACCGAGATCGATTCCTATAAAATATTCTGGCATCCTGTTCACTTCCTTTTTTTCTTTATCTAAAAAAGGGCAGGCTCATATAAAAATTAATTAGAGTCAGAAAAGCCTACCTTCAAATGATTATTTTGCTTCTTTTTTTTGTCCGGAATTTCTCTGCTCATTAATAGGTTTTGATCTTTCACTCCACTGTTTAGATATTTTATCCAGTCCTGCTGCTATTTCACCCTGCAGAACCGTTTCTGCCCCTATATGGGTTGGATGAGCACCTGACTCATTGACAATATCTCTTAACTGCTGCGGATTATCTATTATAGGACAGGGCAGCATTAAGTTTTCATTAAATGGCTGGCGTTTCTGATATGATTTAAATAGCGGATTCTGTAAAACTTCCCGCAGACTTTTATCATTAATATTATCGACAGCAAAATGGACAAAGGCACAGGGTTCAACTTCTCCCCTGGCATTAATATGGAAATACCGTCTTCCCCCGGCAATACAGCCTCCACTGAATGTGCCATCATTCCAGAAATCTGCCAGAAAAAAAGGTTTGTTCTGACGTATCTCAGGTATCCGTCTGGCCATCATCGCTCTCTGTTCAGGTGTTAACATTAAATCCAGATCCGGATCTCTACCGATCGGTACATAATGGAATGACCAGCCGTAGATTGCACCTTTCTCGACCAGTGTATCAATAAATTCATCAGTAGCGAATAACTCCTCAACATTATTCCTGGTAACAGTTATACTCGTTCCAAATACAATACCCCGCTCACGTAATCTATCCATGGCTTCCATAATTTTTTTATAAACCCCGCTGCCACGCCTTTCATCGGTTGACTTTTCAAATCCTTCCAGACTGATAGCCGGACTAACATTTCCTACCTCAAGCATTCTATCTGCCATCTCGTCATTGATCAGAGTTGCATTT
Organism: Halanaerobiales bacterium; assembly: GCA_016278435.1. Taxonomy (GTDB): domain Bacteria; phylum Bacillota; class Halanaerobiia; order Halanaerobiales; family JADQBU01; genus JADQBU01. The sequence goes on along the minus strand of JADQBU010000438.1, from coordinate 3,219 downwards.
GTATACATCATAAAACCTACATCCTGATGGCGTTCAAAGATATCGAAAAGTTCGGGATAGACAGTTGGTTCTCCTCCAGATAATACAATAAAATATATACCCAGTTCTTTGGCTTCATTGATAATTCTATCTATTGTATCGAGACTAAGCCGGTCACTCTGGTCATATTCCCCGGCCCAACAACCTGTACAATTAAGGTTACATGCACTGGTGGGGTCGATCAATATAGTCCAGGGTACATCTACCCCCAGTTCTTCTGCAACTTGATACTGATAGGGAATTCCCAGCAACCCCGAATTTATAAAGAAGTTCATAACCAGCCCTTCTTTGTAACTGGGTGCTATATCGGTAAACTTCTTTACATATTCCCGGATAGCCGGGTTCGTCTTGAAGTTCTTCCTGATATTCTCTATCTCTTCCAGATGTTTATCAGTACTGGCAATCTTCTCAACCAGGTTAAGTACTTTCAAGAAGTTTTCCTCCGGGTCCTTTTCTATATAATTAATAGCACGTTTTAGAATTTTTTCAGCCGCAAACCGTTTGGCAAAATTAAAGTTTATAGCCATATTTCTTCCTCCTTTTTTAGCCAGACCTAAACGAAGATATTTCCATAAACCTTATCTTGATATACATTATATCTCTTTTATTACCTGTAATCAAATTACTCCAGTCCCAGAACCTCAGTTAAAACCCTGCTTACTCCCTCCTCACTGTTCGGTGGTGCAATGGTATCTATTTTTTCTTTTAAATCAGCGGACGCATTTCCCATAACGATTCCCAGTCCGGCCCATTTTAACATTTCATAATCATTCCAGCCATCACCAATGGCGATTACTTCACTGCTTTTTATTCCCATCGTGTCTGCAACATGGGCCAGGGCATCTCCTTTCGATACCCCGATTGCCCCAATCTCTATAAAATTATACTGAGACTCAGTTACTTCTATCTGTTCCCGGTATTTTTCTCTATAGTATTTTAGATAATACTGCTGTTTTTCCCGGGAATTCTCTATAATTAACAACTTGGTTGGATCCCTGTCAATAAAGCTTGAAAGTCGCCCCACATAGTTGGCCCTTATCCCGGAAATTTCTTCATACAGCTCAACCAGTTCATTTCTTTCCTTTACATATAATTTATCATCCAGATACAGATTCATCTGTAATTTTTTCTCTTCAGCATCTCTGATAATTGTCTTTGCTAACTCGCAGTCCAGAGGCTTATGATACAATATTTCATCTTTGCCAATATCTTTCACATAAGCCCCGTTATAGGTAATAATCGGCCCTGAAAGACCAATTGTACTGGCATAGGGCAGGGCAGAAACCAGCATTCTTCCAGTGGCTATGATAACCTCCATTCCCTTTTTCTGAATCTTTTTTATGGTGGCAAGGGTTGCCCTGGAAATAGAATGATCTTGATTGAGTAGTGTTCCATCCAGATCAAGGGTAATCAATCTAAAATTCAATTTTTAATCCCATCCTTAAATTAATTTTATGTGTTAAAAATATAATTATTAAAATTGTGCTGATAATTCATAAACCATATCTCTGATTTCTTCCAGTTTGTCCTCATTATCTATGTTTTTCATCGTCTTATAAATAAATTCTCCAATTTTCTTCATTTCCTCTTCCTTCATACCTCTGGTAGTTACCGCAGGTGTCCCAATTCTGATACCGCTGGTTATAAATGGACTCCTCTTTTCAAAGGGAATAGTATTCTTATTAACAGTAATACCTACCTTATCCAGAGCAATTTCGACCTCTTTACCTGTCAGTTGCATATTATTTAGGTCGACCAGCATTAAATGATTATCCGTCCCCCCGGAAACCAGTCTCAATCCATATCCCTGTAAAGTCTCAGCCAGAATATGGGCATTATTTAAAATCTGCTGCTGGTAATCCTTAAAATCTTCACTTAATGCTTCCTTTAAAGCGACTGCTTTAGCAGCAATAATATGCATCAAAGGTCCGCCCTGGATACCGGGGAAGATAGCCTTATCTATTTTCTTGCCGTATTCTTCTTTGCATAAAATCATACCCCCTCTGGTTCCCCGCAGGGTTTTATGGTTAGTAGTTGTCACAAAATCTGCTACCGCCACTGGATTTGGATGCAGTCCGGCAGCTACCAGTCCGGCGATATGAGCCATATCAACCATAAAAAGGGCTCCATACCTGTCAGCTATTTCCTTGAATCTGTTAAAGTTTATTACCCGGGGATAAGCACTGGCACCGGCAACTATTAAATCCGGTTTATATTCCTGAGCCAGCAATTCGACCTGATCATAATCAATTATTTCCTCTTCTTTAGTAACCCCATAGTGAATAAAATCATAGTATTTTCCGGAAATATTTACCGGACTACCATGAGTTAAATGTCCACCGTGAGTTAAATCCATAGCCAGAATTTTCCCTCCCGGTGGAACCATGGCAAAATAGACAGCCTGGTTGGCCTGTGAGCCCGAATGAGGCTGGACATTAACATGTTCTGCACCAAACAACTCTTTAGCCCTGTCAATAGCCAGTTTTTCCGCCCGGTCGATGATTTCACATCCCCCGTAATACCTGTTATCAGGGTAACCCTCGGCATACTTATTGGTCAAACATGATCCGGCTGCTTCCATAACAGCTTCACTGACAAAATTTTCGGAAGCAATTAATTCAATATTCCGCTGCTGTCTCTCCTGCTCCAGTTTAATTATTTCAGCAATTTCTGGGTCAACTTGTTTCAGATTTTTCATTGATTATCAACTCCTTAAATATTTCCAATATTGACATCCTCCCCGCCTGTTGATAAACGAGGCTTTCTTGGATAAATTCAGTAAAGATAGTTTTAATATATATAAATAAAAAATGGAATAATATATCTTTTAATAACTATTATAGGAAAAATTCATTATTTTATTATTATTTCTAGAAAGCAAAATTAAATCCTTCTTTAATTTAATTTTCTGAAGACTGGTCTTTGCATAAAAAAAGAAATAAAAACCGGAGTCTTAACAACTCCGGCCTGAAATTTATTATTCCTTATTCTTCACTTATAGCTTCAACAGGGCAGACTTCTGCACAGGAACCACAGTCAGTGCAGAGATCAGGATCTATTTCGAACTGAGTATCCCCTTCACTTATGGCCTCAACAGGGCATTCTGGTTCACAGGCCCCACACATAATACATTCATCAGAAATTACATGAGCCATCAATAATCACCTCCATAAATTATGT
>JADQBU010000234.1 GCA_016278435.1 Halanaerobiales bacterium | reverse complement strand
GATCTGTTTTGAGCCTGATCTAAGGGACTATGGTATTGGAGCCCAGATTTTATCTGATCTGGGTTTAAGCTCCATCAAATTGTTAACCAATAATCCCCGGAAGATTGTAGGGTTGGAGGGATATGGATTGAAAGTCAGCACCAGGATCCCACTTGAAATCACTCCCAATAAAAATAATGAATTCTACCTCCAGGTTAAAAAAGAAAAACTGGGACATATGTTAAATTTAAATAATTTATAGAAAGGAGAATAATTATGGTCAATGTGTTTGAGGGAAAACTTTATGGTCAGGGGTTTAAAATAGGGATTGTTATCGGCAGGTTTAATGAGTTTATTTCCGGGAAACTGTTGGAAGGGGCACTTGATGGGCTGAAAAGACATGGTGTAGAAGAAGAAAATATCAGTATTGCCTGGGTTCCGGGTTCTTTTGAGATTCCTCTGGCTGCCAAAAGGATGGCCAGCTCAGATAATTATGATGGTATTATCTGTCTGGGGACCGTCATCAGGGGGGAAACACCTCATTTTGAATATGTATCTTCAGAAGTAGCCAAGGGTGTGGCCAAGGTGGGGTTGGATGCAGAAATTCCTGTGATATTTGGAGTTTTAACAACTGATACAATAGAACAGGCCATTAACAGGGCCGGTACCAAGTCGGGTAATAAAGGCTTTGATGCTGCTATGGCTGTCATTGAGATGATTAATTTGCTGCAGGATATTTAGTTAAACCTGATTGTTTGGCACGGGAAATTGTGTGGGGAGTTGGAGTAGATGGAAAAAAATATTGGAATAGATATTGATGGGGTAATTACTGATGAGACACATGTAAATGAAAATATCTGGCACCATGCTCTCTGTGAATTTATGGGATGTGACCTGAAACGCATCGCTGAAAAATACCCCTTTACCGAGGCCTATGGTCTTAAAAGTGGGGTGGTCTATAAATTTCTGGAAGAATATGAAGAGGAGATTTATAGAAATATTACACCGTTAAAAGGGGTCAGAGAAACTATCGATTATTTGCTGCAGAGAGGGTGCAATATATACCTGATTACAGCCAGGAAACTTGAATTTGAGGAGCTGACCGTCAACTGACAGAATAATATCTCACATGCTGCTGACTGGGAGGAGATAAAGAAATATATAATAGAATTTTATGGGGATTTGTCATGAAGGCCGGGAAACAGAAGAAATAAATTGCCAGAATTTAAAGTTTGTGTTACGATTAATATAGAAGATTATAAAGAGGCTGTCTTTTCTGGACAGCCTCTTTGTTAAAGCAGGGTTGCTATTCAACAGTGAGAGATTTACTGTAGAGACATATTTGCACGGTCTATCCAGAAATTAATTATAGAGTGAGGTGAAAAATATTGAAGAGAGTAGTAATTGCCGGAACTGAGAGTGGAGTAGGTAAAACAACCATTGCTACCGGTTTGATGGCTGCTTTGACTGCAGCCGGTTATAATGTACAGCCCTTCAAGGTTGGTCCTGACTACATAGACCCCGGGTTTCATTCACTGGTAACAGGTAATTATTCCCGGAATCTTGACAGTTATTTTATGGGAGAGGATGGGGTCAAGGAAGTTTTTTTGCAGTGGGCAAAACAGGCTAATATTTCTATCATTGAAGGTGTAATGGGTTTGTTCGATGGTAAGGGTAAAGAAGGGGTCAGTAGTACGGCATCGATTGCCAAAACTCTGCAGGCACCTGTTATCCTGATTATAGATGGTGAAAAACTGGCTCAGAGCGGGGCTGCCCTGGCTTATGGATATAAAAATTTCGATCCTGAGCTGGATGTTAGAGGGGTTATTCTCAACAATATTGCCGGTCCCGGTCATTATCGGTTAATCAAAGAGGCTATTGAAGAAGGGACAGGGTTGAAAGTAGTCGGTTACTTACCGGCCAGCAAGAAATTGAAGCTGCCCGAACGGCATCTGGGTTTAGTACCTACTCATGAAAGCGCTGAATTAACCAGCTATTTCCGGGAATTGACTGCTGCTACAAATGAAAATATTGACCTGGATATGATAATCGAACTTGCTGCAGGGGCAGACCCCGACCTTTCTCTGTCAAAAAAGAGTATTTTCCCTGCTGTTGAGAGCAAATATCAAGTCAGGCTGGGTGTAGCTTATGACCAGGCTTTTAACTTTTACTACCGGGATAATCTAGATATTCTGGAGATGCTGGGGGCTGAGTTAATTTACTTCAGTCCTATGTCAGAAAAGAGATTATCTGATGTTGATGGGCTCTATATCGGAGGTGGGTTCCCGGAGAGTTTTCTAAAAGAGCTGGCTGCCAATAGTTCAATGCAGGAAGATATCTATAATCAGATTGAGAAGGGTTTACCTGTCTATGCTGAGTGTGGGGGATATATGTATTTAACGAGAGGTATCAGTAACTATTCCATGGTCGGCATTATTCCCACAGAAACACTACTGGAAAATCAACTACAGGCAATCGGATATGTTGAATTTAAAGCTTTAAAGGACACAATATTAATGAAAGAAGGACAGATTGCCAGAGGACATGTCTATCATTATTCCCGAATGAAAGAACTGGAAGGTGAAAACTTCTGTTATCAGATAATCGATGGAGTAGACCGGAAACTTAAGACCGGTTACTCTTATAAAAACATGTTGGCCAGTTATGTACATCTGCATTTTGGTTATAACTCTTCAATCCCGGAAAATTTTCTAAAGAGTTGTCTGGAATATAAAAATACAGGTTGCAGGTAGCTTAAATTATATTTGAAATATTTCAGGTGTTCTAAATATATTTTAATAGTTACAGATAAAATAAGAAAGATAGGACAGGATAATGGCAGGATAAATTAACAGGGATGGTAGATGCCAGTTATTGGGGATGATATTAATGTATGCCAATCAGAATAATTGTAAAACTATCATGATCCAGGGAACGGCTTCAGATGTAGGCAAGAGTGTTATAAGTACTGCTCTCTGCCGGATACTGGCCCGGGAGCAGAGACGGGTAGCACCCTTTAAATCCTGGAATATGTCTCTTAACTCTTTTGTTACTCCGGAGGGAGGAGAGATTGGGATTGCTCAGGCTATTCAGGCCCGGGCTGCTGGAGTTATACCCTCAGTTGATATGCAGCCGATGCTGGTCAAACCCCGGGGAGATGGTCTGAGTCAAGTTATAGTCAGGGGCAGACCGTTGACCGATATGGGTTATGACAATGACCAGGAATATATTGAGCAGGCCAGAGAGATTATTGCTGGAGCCCTGCAGAACCTGCAGCAGGAGTATGAGATTATAGTGATGGAAGGAGCCGGCAGCCCGGCTGAAGTAAACAGGATGGATCAGGACCTGGCCAATATGATGGTAGCAAGACTGCACCAGACACCTGTGTTACTGGTAGCTGACATTGACCGAGGTGGCGCCCTGGCTTCCCTGGTGGGGACCATCCGCCTGCTAAAACCGGAAGACCGAAAACTTGTCAAGGGATTTATCATCAACCGCTTCCGCGGGGATTTTGATATTCTGAAACCCGGACTGGACTGGCTGGAGGATTATATCGGGATACCGGTTCTGGGGGTCATACCCTATCTCCGGAATATCAAGTTGCCTGAAGAAGACTCAGCTTCTTTAAAGATGAGGGAAGAAAAGAGTGCAACCAAAGAGAACGAAGCTGCTGGCAGGCAATTTGCTGGTGATGACCGGAATGATAAATTAAAAATTGTTGTAATCAACCTGCCCAGGATCTCCAATTTTACCGATTTTAAGAGTTTATCACTGGAGTCTGATGTGGATTTAACATATGTCCGGGAAGATTCAGAGTTAACCGGGGCAGATCTGATTATCATACCGGGAAGCAAGAGTACTACCGCTGATCTTGAATTCTTAAAGGAATCAGGAATGGCAGAAAAGATTACCAGTCTGGCCCGGGCGGGAACAGCAGTTATCGGGATCTGCGGTGGTTATCAGATACTGGGTGAAAGCCTCTCTGATCCCCATCATACCGAGGGAAAATTAACAGAGATTAAGGGATTAGGCCTCCTGCCCATCCGGACCAGATTTCTTCCCGAAAAGACTACCCACCAGGCAAAAGCAAGGATAACCAGGGATAGCGGTTTTTTCGCCGGGCTTAAAGATGAAATTATCTATGGATATGAGATTCACATGGGAGAGACAATTTATACCGAGAATCAATCTGCTCCCTTTATGCTAATCGAAAGATCTGGCCAGGAGGTTGAGATAGAAGATGGAGCCCTGGGGCTGGAGGGGAACTGTTTAGGCACCTATCTCCACGGTATTTTCAATAATGATAGATTTCGCCGTTCACTGCTCAATGAATTGAGAAAAAGAAAGGGTATTCCTCCAGTAAACAGAGATGGATATTGCTATGATAAGCAGATGGAAGCTGATTTTGATGAACTGGCTGATATAGTAAGTAAAAATTTAAATATGGACTTATTTTATTCGATTCTCAAGCAAGGGAGCTGGTGATTATGACTGCCAGAACGATTATGATTCAGGGAACCGGGTCTGATGTCGGGAAAAGTGTGGTAACATCTGCCTTTTGCCGGATTCTGGCTCAGGCTGGTTACCGGGTAGCACCCTTTAAATCTCAGAATATGGCTTTAAATTCCTTTATCACCAGCAGTGGTGGTGAAATCGGACGGGCTCAGGCCGTACAGGCTGAGGCAGCGATGGCTGAGGCTACGGTCGATATGAATCCTGTGCTCCTTAAACCCGGTGCTGATGATAATTCCCAGGTTATTTTTGCCGGCAAAGCCCGGAAACATATGACAGCCAGGGAGTATTTTGCCAGCAGGGAGCAGGTTATGCCGGTAATCAGGAAATCATTACATAGATTATTAAACAGCTTTGAAGTAGTAGTTCTGGAAGGGGCCGGCAGTCCGGCCGAGATCAATCTCCGGGAGAAGGATATGGTCAATATGACTATAGCCCGGATGATCAAGGCCCCGGTAATTTTAACTGCCAGTATCGATAAGGGAGGGGTCTTTGCCGATATTGTGGGGACCCTGGAACTACTAAATCAGGAGGAAAGAGACCTGGTTAAAGGTATAATCATCAACAAGTTCCGTGGTGACCTCAGCAGGTTTAAATCAGGTATTGATTTTATTGAGGAATACACCGGGTTACCTGTTCTGGGGGTAATACCCTATCTGGAAGAGATGAAACTCCCAGAGGAGGATAGTCTCATTGCTTATAATTTTGGTAGTGAGGATTATGAGCTTGATATTGCTATAGTTATATTACCCCACATTTCCAATTTTACCGATTTTGATTTCCTGGCTTTTGAGCCGGCTACCAGGCTCAGATATGTTAAGCGGGTTGAGGAGCTGGGCAGCCCTGATTTAATCATTATTCCAGGTAGCAAGAATACAATTGAGGATCTGGAATATCTCGTTCAGACGGGTATGGTGAAGAAAATAAAAGAATTACACCGGGCTGGAACCTCGGTGGTTGGAATCTGTGGGGGTTACCAGATGCTGGGGAAGAAGATAAAAGACCCGGCCGGAATCGAAACTGAAAGGAAGCAAATAAAGGGAATCGGATTACTTAATAGTGAAACCTGGATGGAGCCAGAAAAGGTTACCAGTCAGGTCAGGGCAAAAGCTCTCGGTAATTTCTCGTTTTTCCAGGAAAATAATACAGATAATTTGACCGGTTATGAGATACATCAGGGGAGAACAGAGATTGGACCGGGTTTATCACCACTCTTTAATATAGAAAGGCTGGAATCCGGGGAGAAAAGAGTTGATGGAGCCATCAGCGAAGATGGTCGGGTCTGGGGAACCTATTTACACGGTCTCTTTGATAATGACAGTTTTCGCCGCAGCTTGATCAATTTTCTGCGGGAGAAGAAGGGCCTGGAACCTCTTGCTGCCAGCAGTATATCAGCCCGGGAAGATCGGGAACAGGGATTTAACGAGTTTGCTGACCTTGTACGAAATAGTTTAGATATGAAAAAGGTTTATGATATAATTTTTGCCTGATGAGGTATCTGGCTAAATTTAAATATAGTATTACTGGAGATTTTCCGTTTAATTAATGATCTGGAATCTTGAGCTGCAAAAATATTTGACAAGCAGTTTTAGATAGATTATAATTATAGAAATAATAAATATTACGAACATAATTAATTGAAAATTAAATAAGAGTTATTAGCTGAGAGTGAGCAGAGTGAGAGAGTGAGTTGAGTTAAGTCAGGCAGAGCCAGGGATAGGATAACTATGTCTAATTAGGCCATCAGACTTAAGTCTGGTGGTTTTATTATTTTTACTATAAATTTCACTGATTAAACCTTAAAGTGAGTTGTCTTTAAAAGAAGCAGGGAGGTGGTTAATAACAGGTTTTTCGGTTCAAGTAGATAAGAATAGTGGAGTTTAATAATAAAAGATCAAATAAGGAGTGAGTATTGAGATGAGTGAAGATAAAAAACTGGAATTTTTCGGTCACCAGATTTATTCTTTTGTACCCTTTTTAATATTTATTATCTTTGTGGCGGGGCTTAGTCTTAACAACTTATTCTCGATGGATGCCATGATCGCCGGTGGTGTGATGGGTTTAATTGTAGGTACTTTCTTTGCTAAAGACTGGATTAAATACTGGGATACAGCTATCATGGGGATTAAAGACTCGGCAGCTGGAATGGTTATTTTGATATTCTTTGTTGCCGGTATTTTCGGTAAGGTTATGGGTGCAAGTGGCCTGGCTGACGGTTTTGTCTGGCTCGGTTATACTATTAATTTAACCGGTGCCTCCTTTGTCGTCTTTACCTTTATTGCCAGTGGTGCTTTCGGTGTTTCTACAGGGACTTCTGTCGGTACTATCGTAACCCTGACCCCTGTACTCTATCCGGCTGGAATTATTCTGGGGGCCAATCCAATTTTCTTGACAGGTGCCATCCTCAGTGGGGCAGCCCTTGGTGACAACCTGGCCCCGGTTTCTGATACGACTATCCTTTCTGCTTCTTCTCAGCCCTTTAGTCAGAAGGATGGTAATGCCGATATAGGTGGGGTAGTTAGATCCCGGTTCAAATATTCGATTATTGCTTCTGCGATTGCCATTATTCTATTTGCTATGTTTGGAGGAGGGGGAGAGCTAATAGGTGGTGAACAGGCTGCCGGTCTTCTCGCTTCCCATTCCAATCCCAGAGCCCTGTTCATGTTGGTTCCCATTATTTTTGTAATCTATTTTGCTGTCTCCGGGAGAGGTATCTTTACAGCTTTGATTGCCGGAATATTTAGCGGCTCTATTATAGGTTTACTGACAGGCTTACTTAGTTTCTCTGATTTTCTGCGGGTGGAAAATGGAAATCCGGTCGGTATTATTCCCGGTGGTATCAGCGGTATGTATGGAGCCATGTTGATATTTGTAACTGTTATGGCCCTGCTGGGTATTCTTGATGCCGGGGGTATAGTGGGGGCCTTCATTGCCTGGAGCAAGGAACACCTGGCAAAAACCGCCCGTGGTAGTGAGCTTACTATGATGATTTTTACGACTATCTGGAACTTTCTGACTGCCGGTGTTACAACTAATGTTGTGGCCATCTGTGGACCGATTAACAGTGAGATAGGGCAGATTCATGGGATCCATCCTTACCGGAGGGCAAACATAACAGATGCTATTGCCAATACTTTCAGTTATTTTATGCCCTGGAGTGCTTTTATTCTGATCTTTAATGGGGTGGCCGGGGGTCTGCTGGAAACATATCCCTTTGTTACTATTCCGACACCTTCAAGTCTCTTTTTTGCTGCTTTTTATCCCCTGGTTTTATGGCTTGTAATTCTGGTTTCTATCCTTACTGGATTTGGGCGGAAATATGAAGGTACTGGCGGAGAGGCTGTCAGCAAGGAAATCTATAACTCTGTAACTAAAGCCGGCTAGAGAAAGATAGAGTACTTAGCTATATTTTCTAAACTTAACTAGAATTGTTAAATTTTAATAACAGGTGATAAAATGAAAAAAAAGATTACTTATCTGGATACAGCCTGTATGGGTATAGCTGATAGGCAGGTTGCTGCAAAAATAAATAAAATTTCGGAGCAGATGGCTGATATACAGCAGACAGGAAGTGAGTTCCTTTTAAGTCTATATAGTTATTATGATAAAGCGAGGGAACAGATGGCCCGGTTACTTAAGGTGACCCCGGAGGAACTGGCTTTAGTTGACAGTACTACCCATGGTCTAGGACTTGTGGCTACGGCCCTGCCCCTGGAGAAGAAGGACAATATCTTAATCTGTGACCTGGAGTTTTTTTCAGCAAGTCTGGTCTGGACAGCCCGGCAGAGAAAGATCGGTTTTGAGGTCAGGCCGGTTAAAACTACAGAAGGTAGGGTTAAAGTCGATGACTTTGCCTCCCGTATCGATAATAATACCAGGGCCATCGTGGTAAGTTCTGTCCAGGAGATTAACGGATTCCGGGTAGATATTAAGGCTTTAAGCCGGCTGGCCAGAGAATATGGTGCTTATCTAATTGTAGATGGTATACAGGAAGTGGGGGCAGTACAGGTTGATCTGTCAACAGGTGATGTTGATATCTACTGTGCCGGAGGACATAAATGGCTGCGCAGCCCCTTCGGTCTCGGTTTTCTTTATATAAATAAAAGGGTTCTGCCTGACCTTATACCTGACTATTACGGTTACTTTAATACTCTGCCCCCGGCAGAAGGTTGGGAAGCTTACCTGGAGTCCCCGCTCCGTTCTCCCTTTGATAGACTCAAGCTGATGGAGACGGCGGGGAAGTTTGAAACAGGGGGCTCCGGTAACTATCTGGGGGCTGCAGCGCTTTATGAAATGATATCAGGAATCCTGGAACAGGGTATGGATACTATTGAAGCGAGGGTTCTTGAGTTGCAAAATTACCTGGCTACCGGTCTGACTACCTTAAAGTTAAAACTTCAAGGTTGTGGGGAGATAAAAGGCAGATCTGGTATCACTACCTTTTCTTTACCAGGAGGACTGGAAGAGGAAAGAAAACTGGAAGCCAGACTGATTGAAAACAGGGTCTATATTTCACTGCGATATGTATCGGGGACCGGTGGTATCCGGGTTTCACCACATTATTATAATAGTGAGAATGAACTTGATAAACTACTTACAATAACAGAGGATTTTATGCTATAATTTTAATATACAAATCAAGATTTATTGAATTTGCTTTAAGATTTATTGAATGTTCTCTAAGATTTAGTGATTAAAGGTATACTCAATGTGCTCAGTTAGTATCGTTATTACTGATAAAAACAGCTTTTTATCAGTAATAATTACGAGAATACTCCATCCAAAATTTTATTTTGATTTGGGTGGAGATGTTTACGAAGCCGGGGAGGTGTGATTCAATGTATGATTTAAGGATTGAAGTAGAAGAAGTCAAGGGTTTCTGTGATTTACCTATGAAAAAAGGGGATTATTTTGAGATTAAAGGTGGTAGGATTATGATTCCGGAAGGCAAGTATATCTGTCTCTGGGCTCTACAGAGTATGATGCCTGTCTTTCCGGCCAAACAGAGGAAGATAGATGAAGAGAATGACTGGATTCCCCATACAAAGAGATTCTGCTGCCCGGATCCCAACGGAATGGTAATCTTCCGGATCGATCAGATAAATCCAGATACCGGTAGAACTGTTGTAGAAGATGAAAAACAGGTCGTTCCGCCCAGGATTATCGTAGAGGAAGATCTCTGTACCGGCTGCCGGGCATGTGAGACGGTCTGTAGTTTTACCCATAGTGAGAATTTCAATGGTGAAGAAGCACGAATCCAGATTGAAAAAATTGAAGAAGAGGGGCGAGATATACCGCATATCTGCCGCCAGTGTGGTAATGCCCCCTGTGTTAAAGTATGTCCGGCCGGGGCCCTGAGTCGGGACCCCGAAACAAATGCAGTACTGGTTAACCAGGAACTCTGTACAGGCTGCCAGAGGTGTGCCGGAGCCTGTTCCTTCGATGCCATTCATTTTCACCAGGAGATAGGACTGCCTTTGATCTGTGACCTCTGCGAGGGAGAGATTGAATGTATTAACCGCTGTCCGGTTGATGCTATTAAATTTGGAACTGCTGAGAAATTAAAAGAGCTATAAAAGGAGTAGATATTTATGTATCAGGGTTACTGTGGTCAGGTGTTAAGGGTAAATCTGAGCAGGGGAGAGATTAAAAAGGAAGAACTTCCCCTGGAATTTATAAGAAATTATCTAGGTGGGCGCGGTTTTAATATGAAACGGCTATATGATGAGGTGTCCCCGGAAGTAAAACCACTGGATCCGGAAAATAAACTCTTTATCGGGGTCGGACCCCTGACAGGAACCCTTTTCCCGGGGGGAGCACGGGTTAACTTTTCTGCTAAGTCCCCACAGACTGGAATACTGGGTGATTCCAATACAGGTGGTTTTTTCGGCCCTGAGCTAAAATTTGCCGGGTTTGACCAGGTAATTATAGAAGGAAAAGCAGAGAGCCCGGTTTATCTTTATATCAAAGATGAGGGGGCGGAGATTCGCCCTGCTGACCACCTCTGGGGTAAAGATACCTTTACTACCCAGGAGGAGATTATTGCTGAAAGCAGGGATAAACGGACCCAGGTGGCCTGTATCGGCCCCGCTTCCGAAAATGGGGTTAAGTATTCAGGAATTTTCTGTAATCATGTGCGGGCAGCAGCCCGCACAGGTATGGGGCTGGTGATGGCCAGCAAAAATTTGAAGGCTGTGGCAGTCCGGGGAACGCAAAAACTGGGTGCAGATGACCCGACCCGTTTCCTGCGGATAATAGACAGGCTGGACCGCAAGATCAGGAAACATTCTGAGTATGAGGTCCGCTGCCGTCTGGGGACAACTAAATTGATAAAATCATTAAATGAAGCCGGATGTCTGGCAACAAGGCATTTTCAGACCGGTAGATTTGCCCATGCTGAACAGGTGAGCGGAGAATATCTGGAAGAGAATTATAAACTAAAATCAAAGGGGTGTTTTTCCTGTATTATTCCCTGCAGCCGCTTTTTCGAGATAGACAAGGGAGAGCACCGTGGGTTAAAAAGTGAAGGTCCTGAATTTGAAGGACTGGCCGGATTTTCTTCCCGGGTGGGAGTTAAAAGTATAGAGGATTCTCTGAAAGCGGTCGATCTTTGCAATCGGAATGGACTTGATGTTATTTCAACCTCAGAATGTATTTCCTTTGCCATGGAGCTCTATGAGCTGGGTATCCTGGATAAAAAAGATACAGATGGCATTGACCTATGCTGGGGCAACAGTGGGGCCGTATTCTCCTTGATAGAAAAGATAGTAAACAGGCAGGGCTTTGGAGATATACTGGCTGATGGGGTGCTGCCTGCTGCCCGGAAAATTGGCAGAGGTAGTGAAAAATATGCCATGCAGGTCAAAGGACTGGAAATTTTTCAGGCTGATCCCAGGGGAATTAAGGGATATGCCCTGGGTGTGGCGGTAGCTACCAGAGGGGGAGACCATCTCCGTAGAGAACCCTGGTTTGAATTTACAGAAGATGCAGAAGAGGGTAGACGCAGGTTTGGAGTCCCTGAATCTGCTTTCAGGCTGGAGTATAAAGGAAAGGGCCGGGTTGTAAAGTATTATGAAGAACGCTGTGTTCTCTCTGATTGTATGGAGGTCTGTAAAAATACCGTAGTTAATATGGAGATACTATCAAGCTCCGAGGCGGCTGAACTGCTCCATGCTCTGAGTGGAATTGAATTTAGCACAGAAGATATAGACAGGGCCTGTGAGCGTATCTTCAATCTGGAAAGAGCTTATATTGTCCGGGAAGGTATCCGCCGCCAGGATGATACCCTACCCGAAAGGTTTTTAAAAGAACCGTTACCGGCAGAATGCGGTGAATCAGCCGGTAGTATCGTAGAACTGGAACCGATGCTCGATGAATATTACCAGGCCCACGGCTGGGATCTGGATACAGGTATACCTACCAGCGAAAAATTAGAATTCCTGGGGCTGGGTGAAATAGCTGCTGAATTCCGGGAAAGGGGAATACTCAAAGAGTAAGATTTCTGTGACAAACCTCCCTGTTAAAACAGGTATTTGATACATGGAAAAAAGAAAATTTATTTAAACAATTGACAAAATAAGACAGATTGTTTATAATTATTAGTAAGTATACAATAATAGTATACTTATTTTTTTGCTATTAAGTATACCTATTTAGTATACAAATAAAGAACAGTAATTTCGGGAGGGATAAAATGAGTTTATTTAAATTTAAAAGTTTTAAATGGCGGCTGGCAGAGACTGCAGAAGAATTAGCCAGGATGATTGATGAGTTTGAAATTTAGTCATCTTTATTTTCCTCAGTATCATTTTTTTCAATTAATTCTTCTGAAATTTCCAGGTCAGTTTGAGGTTTTACAAAATTGAAGTTTTTAGTTAGATTACTGACGGCATGGGGTTCTTTAATGACATAGATTATGGAAAAGAGGAAGACCATAATTAAACCTGCTGCTAAACCTGCACCCTGACCGGGAATCAGGGGCATACTTGCGATTATGGCAATCAGCAGAATAAAAGCAAACCAGGAACTATAGGGATACCAGGGCAGCTGGCATCTATTATCCGGGGGACAGCCATTTATTTTCCTGTACTTATAGTGGGTTAAAATAATTACACTGTAGATAAACAGGAAGGAGAAACCCCCGGAACTGACCAGAAAGAGGTAGACCTGTCTGGGGAGGATAAAACCAAGGGCCAGGGCTGCTAGCATGGCCAATCCAGAAACGATTATTCCCCGGTAGGGGACCTCACCCTCATCTTTTAACCAGCCCGGGGCATGACCTTCCTGGGCCAGGGAATATATCATGCGGCCGATTCCGAAAGTTGCAGCAAGCATAGTTGATAAAATGGCTGAAACCAGAACAATGTTTATGATATTACCGGCCCAGTTTAACCCATTCCTGCTCAGGGCCATAACCATAGGACTGGCATTTTGATTCAGTGTTTGTGTAGGAACCAGGGGTAATAGCAGTGTAATGGAGATAATGTAAAGACCGACCAGGCCGGTGACGGTGTAGACTATAGCGCGGGGAATGGTAACCCCGGGGTTGCCGGCTTCGGAAGCAGCCAGACCGACGATTTCGAAACCGGCATAGGTAAAGATGACGATCAGCATACTGCCGGCAATACCCCCAATTCCCCCTGGTAATAAGGGTTCACCGATTATCTCACCTCTTCCAACCGGACTTTTACCCGGAAAGAGTCCGGAAATAAGGAAAATGGCAAGAACAATAAAACCGACAATGGCTATTACTTTAATTGCTGCCAGTCCACTTTCTAGCTTGCTTAAGCGGTCAATTCCGACTAAATTAACCAGGGTAATAGCAATAATTACCAACGATCCCAGCAGAGGGAGTGAGAGATCGGGGACCCAGTTTTTAAGAAATATCGAGACGGCGATGGCCTCACTTGACATAGAGAGAACCAG
>JADQBU010000368.1 GCA_016278435.1 Halanaerobiales bacterium | reverse complement strand
AAACAAAATAAAACATTATACAGCCGGAATATCTCCATATATTATTAATTTTATAAAAATATAACTAGCATGTCCATTCCAATTAAGGTTCACTTACTGCAGTTATAATTATTGATACCTCTTAAGGATACATTAGATATATAATTCATACATATATCAGATAATAGTAATCATTACGATATATTTTTGCGGCCTTCTCTCCCTTTCTTTTCGGTTATAACCTTGAATCCCAAAAGTAAAACAACCGTCCCGACCATGATCCAGAAACTCGCCAACCAGATCATCCGCAGTGGATAGAATTCAATAAAGATGCCTGCCAGTTTTGGAGCAAAGGCAAAACCTGCTCCAGATAAAAACATAAAGATAGTATTAAACCGGGCCCGGTGGCTTACTGGAGCATGGGCAGCTATGTAAACATTAACATTTGTTGCTTCCAGTATCTCACCAATTGTCCAGATGAAGGTGGCCAGAAAGAACAGTGGTAAAGCATTTATATAATAGACCATTCCAAAACCAACTGCAAATAAAGTTCCGGCTAACGTAATATTGATCAGTGGCCTATTTTTTACAGTCAAACCGGTTACAAAAACGGTAAAGACCACTACAACCAGAGCATTAAAACTGGCATTCATCCCGTAATAAGCAGGACCATGTGAACCGAAAATTTCATTCATCTGTAAAGGAAGGGCAAACGTGCTCTGAGCATAAACCAGGCGATAAAATACCATTAACAAACTGAAAAATATAATTGCCGGGCGTTTTAATAAAACCCTGAAGATAGAGCCGCTTTCGGCCCGTTCCAGTTCCGGCAATTCCTCATCGTTAGTGTTTTCAACAATATCCTTCGTTTCAGGGACCCTGACCGCAATCAAAACCAGGGCAATTAAAGTTGTCAGAGCATCTCCGAGAAAGATCAATGGCAAATAATGATTAAATAAAAACCCTGCAATCATCGGTCCGATAGCATAGCCAACATTCCAACCCAGATAAAGCAGGGAAAATGCTTTTTTCCTTTCTTCTCCTCTGGTTAAATCTGACACCATTGCTGTAAAAGCAGGATTAACTGCTCCAATAAAGACATTAAACATTATCAAGAAATATATAATGATCTTACTCGTCCCCAGAAAAGCAGGTGGAATCAACATCAGAGCAGCGAGACTGGCAGAAATCAGATAAATCTTTTTCCTACCAAAACTATCTGCCAGTTTAGCTCCCAGAAACATTCCGGGGACACTGGCAATACTGGCTATCATTACATATGTACCGGCTCTTGCTGCAGAATATCCAAGTTTGTTTGTTAAAAACAAAGTTAGAAAAGGATAAACAAAGGCGCCCGTAGAGTTTATAATCTGGGCAATAAAGATTATATAAATGCTTTGATTAAGTCCGCGATAAGTCTGGAAATATTTTTTCATTTTTTCACATCCCACTACTATAAACAACTTATTTATTAACCCACTTTTATTTATTCAACCAATCATTATTTTCACCTGCAAATTTTTCTTATTTTATCTGATAAGTTTCACCTGCTTGCAGAATTTGAGTATCAGCTGTCAAATTCCTTTCAAAATAGTCCAGGGCAAAGTCACAGGTATCATGTCCGGAAAGATAAACCTTTTCGGGTTTAACAGAATTAATCGTAGCAATAGTCTGTTTTAATTCTGATAACTCTACTTTTTGCCAGGGAGGTTTCCCGGTACCAAATATGCGCTGCAGCTGAAAACCAGCTTTATCTCCCCTACCCTCTGTTAAAGGAAAATGCAGACCTCCCCCGATGGCATAAATAGGTTCACTACTGATTTTTTTAACCATCTTAAGAATCATCTCAATTGTGGGATGACCACAGCCGGTAAAGATAACCAGTCCTCTATCCTTTAATTTTATTATTAGAGCCTGCTCTTCAGTATAACCCAGCATAAATAAACTGCGAGCCAGGGGTCCGGTTGTAACAATACCTGTATCCAGTAAGCAGGGCTCTGTAATTACTTCAGCCTTAAAGCCTTCAGCCACTGCTGCTGCTGGTAAATAACATGGTATTTCTTTTACTGGCATTAATTCTTCTGGTATCATAACCTGATTATTTTTGTAGGCTTCCAGACCTCCCATATGATCCTTGTGCAGATGAGAAATCACCATTGCATCAACCTGATTCGGGTCAAAATTCAACTTCCGGGCATTATGAGCTAAAACGTCATTTTGAGGACCATGACCTACATCAAAAAGAGTAGTTCCTTCCTCTGTCTTAAATAAATATGAGACACCGGCATCTCCTTTAAACCCCTCTTTTACCTTCCACTCATCCAGTACTGTCAGCTCCAGAGAATTTAATTCCGGCATTTCAAGGGGAACAGCTTCATCTATGCGCCTATCATTCACATCCTTAACCCGGGACTTATTGGCTTTAAATGTCCTGTTTTTCTTCATTATTATGGGAATAAGGATGGGAGATACTACAAACATTAGTGGCCACCACAGGGGTGATATTTTATAATTCACTTCAATCTACCTCCATTTAATTGATATTTTTGAAATATTTATCTACTCCTGAAACCAGAAAATTCCTGAATTTATTCATCTTTTTAACAGCTCTGTCACCCTCCCAGGTTCCCAGAATCTCTTCCGGTAAAGCCGGGTCATCTATAACAATGTCATAAAAATTCCAGCCCAGCTTGAATAGAATTGGTAGTAAATCACCATCCTGTAGATTCCTTTCTCTAATTTCCTGCTGCATTTTTTCAGTCTGTGTTAAAAACTGCTGGTATTTTTTTCTTAAGCCATTAATCTGGTACAGTTTTTTTATAAATAGATCATTTCCAACCTTTGTTTCAATGGCCCCCCGGCTCAGTAAATAATTGATTTGACATAGTAGGGATTTAATTTCTTCCTGATAGTAAGGTGACAGCCAGACATTATTGTCAACCTCCTGATAGCCCAGTTCATATAGGTTTTCCAGGATAACCTGATTTTCATCACTGGATTTTTTAAAATCTATCATAGTTATTGTAACCCATTTTTTATCCCATTCATTATGCCTTAAACTATATCTGGCAAAAAATCTCTCGATACCCCTATTCCACTCTTCGATATTACTTAAACCTTCTTCAGTTAATTTGTAATAAACCCGACCATCTCTATTTTCATTTACAACAATATCAGCCTTAACCATTCTCGATAAACTAACCCGGGCTGCACTATCTGACTTGCCAAACTTATTAATATAATCAAGCAGGTAGCCCAGTTCAATTTCAGTTTCTCCTGTTACCTGGTTATATATATTGTAAATAAACAACACAATACTGGTAACACTATTTCTCTTTCTCAGCGTAATCTTGATGGAAACCACTTCCTTTCAGAGTTATTGAATTAATTTTATTAATAAAATTATTAATCTTTCTACAGGTCCTTTTTTACAGCTAAGACATAATGTAGAGTTAATCCTGTACCCCAACCGATTAGTGGAAACACAAACCAGAGAAACTGTGGTACAAATGTAAAGTTGATTACAGCCAGCAAAGGAATTACAGTGCAATAAACATTTCTATGAATCTTAAATCCTTTAATTTTTTCTTCCCTGTTCATATTTTGACCTCCTTTTTTATTTTCTGTGTTTAAATCTGTACTCATTAATTTAACCAAGATGAAAACCCTCCTTTTTGTTACGTTAATTTTATTATTTTTATTATATGTTATTACATTTATTTTGTCAAGTGTTTTTTATGTTATTATTAAAATAAAAAAATAACCCTTCAGAAGAAGGGCAATCTACTAAGGTTTATACAATACAAAACTATAAATTCTTATTCCAGTAATTCAAAATTTACATCTGATTGTTCTAAAATCTTTCTGGTAAATTCATCATCATAAGGGTTCTTAAAATATATTTGTTTGATTCCAGCATTAATTAAGAGTTTAGCACAGATAATACAGGGTTGATTTGTACAGTATACTGTAGCTCCCTCGGTCTTAACTCCATGAAAGGCTGACTGGGCTATTAAATTTTGCTCCGCGTGAATTCCCCGGCAAATCTCATGTCTCTGCCCACTGGTAACATTCATTTTCTCCCGTAAACAACCTGTTTCTTCACAGTGTGGTAGTTTTTTGGGAGCACCATTGTAACCTGTAGCCAGCACGCGTCTATCTTTAACCAGAACAGCTCCTACTTTTCTCCTGACACATGTAGATCTCTCTGCCGCTAATTCAGCCATTCGCATGAAGTATTCATTCCAGTCAGGTCTATCCACAATTATCTTCCCCTTCACTAAATAATGTTAATTAGCCAGATCTAGTCACTTAAAATTTTTTAAGCTCCCATTTTTATAATTATACTTTAAGCTGACAGGAAAATCAATTTTGCAACAAATTTAACTGGCGCATTTTTCCTCTATCTGTTCATTGCTGATATTAACAAACTTCTTTCCTAACACTGATTTGAAGAATAGAATATTAAATAATACAAAGATAGCCGGTCCGGATACAAATAAAAATAATGGTGTCCTGACATTCACCAAATATCCTGAGAGAATTAGAGCAAAAGGAACAACTATCTTAATTATACTTAGTTTGACACTGAGCACTCTACCCAGTATTCTGCCCGGTACAATCCGCTGTAACAAAATATTCATGGGAACATCAACCCAGGATATAATCAGACCAGTAAATAAAGTCAAGAAAGAGTAATAAATAAGGATAAAAACATTACCAGGGACATCCCGAAAAAATATCATGGGTAAGCCAAAGGCCAGAGAACCAATACAGACAGAGTAATTAATTCTTTTTAATAACTTACTATAACTAATTCTGGCCATTAACTTTTTAACCAGCAAAGCTCCAATAATCATACCTACCGGAAATCCACCTTCAACGATTCCATAGATATAAGAGTTAATCTTCCAGACTGAATTCAATAGATAGGGTAGTGGAACAATTATCGCATAATTGAAGAAAAAATTGAGAGCAATAAAAATGTAGACCAGGGCTTTCATGTGCTGGCGCGAAAATATATATCGGTAGCCTTCTTTCATCTCCAACCATACATTTTCCTTTACTTCTTTTTTTATACTTTCGTTTTTATCCTCCTGGTTCTCAACAGCTTTTAACCTGTTCTTCTTATTATATTGAAAATCTATAAAGTACTCCATAACTGCAGATATCATAAATGAAATAGCATTGATCAAAATAAATAATCTCATATCTAGCAGGGCATAGACCAATCCTCCCACCATGGGTCCTATTACATAAGAACCCGATTGAATAACCCGGGCCAGAGAATTAATATCAACAAGTTTCTCTTTACTAACCAGTTCAGGTTTAGCAGATTCGATGCCAATATTAAAAAATGTTGTCAATACAGTCATCAAGAATGTACTAATATAAATCAAGGGTACACTTAATCCTATCTTTCCAGCCACTAAATAAACTGACAGAAGAAAAATACCATTAAAAAGATCGGAACCTACCACTACTATTTTTTTATTAATTCTATCGGCGATTACCCCGGCCAGAGGATTGAAAAAAACCAGAGGCAAAGTATAGAGCACAATATTGGTAGCAAAGGTTAGGCCGGACCCTGTGGTTTTTAAAAGGTAAAGTCCCAGAGCAAAAGTATAGATTGCCGAACCGAATAAAGAAATTGATTCCCCCGATAAAAACAAAAATAAATTCACTTTTTCCCTTTTAATATTTTTAAATTTATATAACATTTTAATCCCTCCATTTCTTAAGTTAAGTATATAAAATGGAGGAAACTCAAGCACAATACCTTTTTTAAAATTTTTTAAGTTAAAAACAAACAAAGATGGAGTTAACTCCATCTTTGTAGTGAGGTTAATAATTAAATATTATTTTTACTTGTTATTATTTTAACAAATGAAAATGATTACCAATCACAATATTGGTGGAATCCCATTTACTTTATTATCCATATTTATTATAGAAACTATTTAACTTTCCTTAATAGTATTAACCTGACCTTTTAGCCAGTATCTGGTATGAATATATCTGGTCCCCCGGTTGGGCAAAACTCTCATATTTACCCATGCTTTTCTGGATTGTCTGGGACTCTGATTTGAATTCATTTTCTATTTTAAAGTTAATATTAATAAGTTCTTCTTTAATATTTTTATAAGTAAAATTTTTTCGGAAAGGCTCCGGCACAATATTATTAGGACCAAATTTTTGATAAATGATAAAAGTCGCAAGCAAAGTAGCCTGTTCTTTCAGATAATTTTTAAGTAATTCAGTCAAAAATCCCCTGTTTTCAAAGGCAAAACAGGATGTCCCGGTAAAATCAAATAAAAGGTCAATTACATGATCTTTCAGGGGGAGTTCAGGTAAATCTCCTGTTATAAAAATAATTTTAGCTCTTTTGCTGGTCATTTCCAGCATCTGTTTCAAATATTTATTTAACTGCGGATTATTATCTATACAAATATATACACTATCAGCAGGCAGGTTCTCATAAATCTGCCTGAGAAAAAAACCATACCCTGAACCCGGTTCCATAATTACTTTTCCAGAGAGAGTTTCAAAACCCAACTGTCGCTGCATCCAATCAAGACTTTGATAGGATTCATCAATAAAATCTGGATTCGTTGTTTTTATATAGTCTTCAATATGATTTTGATATCTGTTGTCCCCTTGTTCTGCATAAGAATCAGGATCACCGGCATAAAGTATTCCATTTTTAATATGTAGACTTTTCCCACAATCACAATGTAAACTTCCTTCTATAACTTGATTAGCTTCTACTTTTTCTGCTGATAATAAAAGCTCATGATTGCATTCAGGGCAGGAAAATAATTTTAAGACAGAAAGATCAATGCCGATAGTAGTCATCTGGTTCTGATCACTTAAAAGTTCTGCTATCTTTTCTTCCAATTCTTCTTTCGCTTTTATAAGTTCATCAATTTTTTCCTCTATCTCCCGGATTTTTTGCCTGTAGAGACCCTGGTAATAGTTTAGTTGCTGATATGAAGTAAGTTTACCAATCCTTTTGAAGTTAAAAATATCTTTAATTTCCTGTAAAGAAAACTCCATTTTCTTAAGTTTCAGAACTTCTTGCATATCTTCTACACACTTTTCATCGAAATGATAATGACCACCTTTTTTTACAGGAATAATTAAATTCAGGTCCATATAATACCTTACCGTATCATTTTTCACCCCGAACCGGGCTGCAAATTCACTTATCTTCATACTGCAAATCCCCCTCTAACCAAACCTCTTCAGCATGGTTTCCTTTAAAATCATGAGCCACAGCTGCTTTCAATTTTACCACCCTTTG
The DNA here is from genome assembly GCA_016278435.1 of Halanaerobiales bacterium. GTDB lineage: Bacteria > Bacillota > Halanaerobiia > Halanaerobiales > JADQBU01 > JADQBU01. The sequence continues at coordinate 6,343 of JADQBU010000368.1, read as the reverse complement.
TTTATTAAATCTGATTTTTTATAGTATCATATTACTATAAAGATTACAATGGGGTATTTTTTAACTTTTTAACTTGCCTTTAATAATATATAATATTATTAAGAACTACAATTATATTAATATAGTTATCTTAAAATTAAGGAGTCTCCATTATGCCTAAATACAGTATAATTAAGAAATCTATCTTATATTTTTTAAAAAAGTACCTGGAATTCAGAGCTGACATTACAGTAGAGAAAAATGATACGGTATTAATAGAACCACCATATCTGGTACTGCCCAATCATACAAATAACCTGGACCCTTTTTTGACCAATATTTATATTGACCATCCTATACAGTATCTAACTTCAGATGAGTATTTTCGCAGTTTTATAATACGTACCCTCTTGAAATTTGTTGAAGCCATACCTAAAAGAAAATTTGTTAGTGATACTTATGTTATCAAGGAAATAATAAAAGGGGTAAAAAAAGAAAATATTATAGGTATATTCCCGGAGGGGCGCCGAAACTGGGATGGTACTACTGAAAAAATAATTTATTCTACTGCTAAATTAATCAAATTGTTGAAAATTCCTGTAATTATTACCACCCTGAAGGGTACTTACCTCTCACACCCACGCTGGGCTGTTCAGAGCCGGCAGGGTAAAATTTATATATCTTATAACCTTGTATTAAAAAAAGAACAGATTACTTATATGACTGTAAATGAAATTTATGACCTTATTCAAAATGAATTTTTTTATGATGAATATGAATTCCAGGAAACTGTGATGAATCCATACAGGGGAAAAAGACTGGCTGAAAACCTGGAAATACTACTTTTTACCTGCCCTTGCTGTTCAACAATCGGCAGGATGGTGTCAAAGGAAAATGAGCTATACTGTTCAGAATGTAATTACACTGTCCAGTATAATAACTATGGTTTTCTGGAAAATGAAGGTGATAAATTATTTTTTAATAATCCCCAGGAATGGAATCAATGGCAGTTAGCCGAAATAAAGAAAATGATTGATAAAAACCAGCTGAAGATATCTGACAGTAATATCAAATTAATCAAACCTGATCAGGACAGGAAAATCACTGATAATGGGTCATTGGTAATCACAAATAATAAGTTCTTTTTTAATGGGAAAAAAGAAATCATATTTTTTCCAGATAAGATAACAGGTTTAAATATTCAATATAACAACAAACTGGAGTTTTATTATGGTAAGGAATTATTCCGGTTTGTTTTTGATAAAAGAGTGTCTGCCTATAAATGGCTAAAAACCCTGGAATTCTTACAAATAGCTAGTTAAAAAAATATATTAAAGGAAGTGAATTATGGATACTGGGTGGAATTTTATTATTAATTTTTTACTGCTGGCAATATTTATTGGAAGTGCTTCCTACCTTAAAAAAAGATTTTCTATTTTTCATAAGTTTTTAATACCAATACCAATAATTGCTGGCTTCATCGGACTTTTTTTAGGGAAAGAGATGCTGGGACTAATCCCTTTAGCCAGGGACCAGCTGGGTGACATTGTCTATCATCTAATGGCTATCGGTTTCATAGCCCTGGCTCTACAGGAAAGAAAGAAAAAAAAGGGCAATCAAGAAATATTTCGTTCAGGTGTATATATCGTTACCACCTATCTGGTTCAGGGAATAATTGGGTTTTCACTTACTTTGATTTTAATTCATACCCTCTATCCTGACCTTTTCCCTATGTTCGGTTTATTATTACCTTTATCATTTGGTCAGGGACCGGGTCAGGCTTATTCTATTGGAAGTCAGTGGCAGGAACTGGGTTTTTTAAATGGTGGTAATATTGGTCTGACCTTTGCCACCTTTGGTTTTCTCTGGGCTTCACTGGCTGGTTTGCCTTTTATGAATTACCTTGTAAAAAAGAATAATTTTAAAAAAAATAAAACCAGTAGTCACCGGCCCTATAAAATTATTCCGCAAAATATGGAATATCGAGAAAGCACCTCCAATGAATCCCTGGATACTATAACAACCCAGTTATTTTTGATAGCCCTGGTATATCTTATCACTTATTTAACATTAATATTTGCCAGCAAGATACTGACACCTCTGGGCACACTGGGAGCAACACTTTCTCAACTCCTCTGGGGTTTCCATTTTATCATTGGAAGTCTTTATGGAATACTTGTGAGATTTATCATAGATTATGCCAGGAAAAATAATAAAACTTTATATTTTGATACCGACAAATTCCTGCTGCAGCGAATTACCGGTGGGGTATTTGACTTTATGATCACCGCTTCCATTGCGGCAATCTCCATTTATACATTAAAGAAATTTGCTGTTCCCATAATTTTAATTACTACAGTCGGTGGTTTTGCAACAATGATTTATACCTATTTTATGTGTAATAAAATATTTAAAGAAAGTACCCTGGAAAATATACTCGGCTTCTATGGCATGCAGACAGGGACAATTTCAACCGGGATGGCCCTTTTAAAGGAAGTTGATCCCAACCTGCAAACTAATGTTACTGATAATCTGGTTATGGGTAGTGCTGTAGCCATATTTTTTGGTTTTCCACTTATGGTTTTACTCAGTATACCGGTAATCGGTTATACAACAGGTCAACCTGTCTACTATTATTATTCATTACTGGCTTTTGTGGTCTATTTGAGTATTTTATATGTAATCCTATTTAAATACCGCAGTTAGTCTATTAATTGATATTAATCATAAAAAAATCCAAAAGGGACTGCCTCATTTAGAGACAGGCCCCTTTTTTATTCATTATTTTGTTTATTATATTTTAATTTAACTTCCTACTCTTCATTTACAGAAGCACTTGATACTATATCAGGAACTACCTGGGTAACACCGGTTACTTTACCGCCGTCTTCAACAACAAAACTTTCTTTGTACTCTTCACTGGCGAAGTAAACATTTCCTTCAACTGTTGCGTCATCTACAGTAAATCCATTGGCTCCAACCAGTACGTTACCTACAAAGATACCGCCCTGGAATTTAGTGTTAGGGCTCTTGACAACAAATTGAGGAGCTGTAATTGTATATCTCTCAGTTACATTATGATCTTCATCCTGGGCATAAGGAGCAAGTTTGCGATATAAATCTCTACTTTCATCACCCTTATTGTGGAATTCACCTGCTATAACGAGTTCCTGATTATAGGTTAAGTCATTTAATGCAGCAATAATCCAGGTACCTTCTTCACCAAGGGTCTTGGCAAAGGCTGCTTCGTCACCGGTTATTGAAGCAGCTGAAATAATATCAACATCAGGCTTAACTTCAGTAACACCGGTTACTTTCCCGCCATCTTCAACAACAAAGCTTTCTTTATACTCGTCCTTGGCAAAATAAACATTACCTTGAACTGTAGCATCATCTACAGTAAATCCATTTGCCTCAACATAAACATCACCAGCAAAAATACCACCCTGGAATTTGGTGTTAGGACTCTTTACAGTAAACTGAGGAGCTGTAATTGTATATCTCTCAGTTACATTATGATCGTCATCCTGAGCATAAGGCCCTACTTTATGATATAATTCTCTGCTTTCATCACCTTTATTATGAAATTCACCTGCTATTACAAGCTCACTATTAAAAGTCATATCAGTTGTTGCACAGACAATCCAGGTACCTTCTTCACCAAGAGCCTTGGCAAAGGCTGCTGGATTATCTGATACTGATGCTGCTGTTACTACATCTACATCTGCTGCATTTACAGCACCGGCAAATAAGACAAGTGATAATAAGCATAATAAACTTAAACTAAAAATTTTCTTCATTATGAATTCCTCCCATTTAATTAATTGTTGTGATAATTATCCCGAGTTTTTCATACAATTCTTAAATATTAGATAAGCGTGTCTCTTTAAGACCAATTTATTAACACCCTCTTAATCTGCTTTAAACACCACCTCCTGTATGTAACTATTTAATTATCATAAAATGATAATTAAATCACATTAATAGTGATAATTTTAACACAAACTATTCTCTTTTATTAGTTTAGCATTTTATTAGTGATTAGTCAAAACCTTTTCTATGATTTTTTCTGCCATAATTTCCCTAATGAAATCTTCAGGTCTGGAAAACCCAAATGTTCCACAATTTCTTCATCCATTCCTGAAGCAACTAATGTATAGGCACCATCACGGAGAGCAAAATATTCCAGAGTTCTCTCCTCAGGATCTATAAGCCAGTAATGTTTAACCCCATATTCCTGATAAATTTGCATCTTTTGCAATCTGTCCTTACGGGGATTAAAGGGAGATAAAACCTCAACTACAAGTTCAGGTGAACCATTAATACGATTTATTTTGATAATATCATTCTTTTTACTCGCAATATAAAATAAATCTGGCTGGACTACATTTATGTCAGAAAGTGTTACATCCAGTGGGGCATTAAAAATTTCTCCTTCCGGGTCTATTTCCCAGAAATAATCTTCTAAAATTCTCTGTAGTCTGCGAGAAACCCTTTGATGCATAACATTTGGTGATGGTTCCTTAATCAGCTCTCCCTGTAGAACTTCATACTTATAACCCGGCTCTTCTGTAATCTTTAAATAATCTTTATAGGTGAATTTTTTCTTACTCTTAGTTTTATAGTCAGCTTTTGTTTCTTTAATTTTTGCAGCGTTCAATTCATCAACAACATCAGTTAACTTATAACGGTACTGTCTTTTACCCAACTCAATAAAAGGTATTTTTTTTTCTCTTGTATACCTCCAGATAGTTTCCACGGAAAGATTTAATTCTTCAGCCAGTTCCCTTGCAGTTATCATTTTATTTTTCTCAGACATGATATCACCTCTGATATAATTATATATTATTTATCAACTAAAATCAATTAATATCAACCGATATCAATCATCTATTAGATTTCAACTGTCTATTATGAACTCTCTTCAATAAAATCCTTGCCTTGCCGGATAGTTCTAGTATATATTATTTTAATTAATTCAAAAACTCAAAAATGCCAGGCAAAGAGAAGTTCCCTCACCTGGCATTTTATTTATTTGTTAATTACTAATTATACTGGCTAGGATGTTTTTCAAAGAAATCCGTTCGCGGTTCCAGTGTTTTAAATTTATGCTCTCCGGGATTTTCCATAAAAGCATAGATAGGCTCAAAAATTCGATCCCAGTCCCAGAACTCTTCAGCATCATCCAGATTAAGATGTTCCAGTACCATCTCTGTTCCTCTGGGTGCAACTGGATGCATAAGAACAGCTGCTGTACGCATCATATGAAAGGCATCAATAAAGAGCTGCATTAATATACTCTTATTATCTTCCTGCTTAAATTCATTATATTGCTGTGACCAGTACTTATTTATATTCCGGATATAATTATCCATCAGACTCATCACTTGATGGAATTCATACCTGTACATGGATTTTTCATACTTCAGGATAGTTTCCCGGGCTTCATCCAGTATCTCCTGGCTTACCTCCCCGTAAGGCATCTTTCCATCATTAAATTTCTGGACAGTATAAAAACAGGAGCGGACAGCATGATTAAACACATTGGCCAGTAAGTTCCCTTCCTTAAGAACCGGGTCACCATGGCTTCCACCTTGCGGATCTAAAGGTTTAGGCTTAAAACTTACACTCTTGATACCAAGTCCGAAACTTAAGAAATGAGCCCTTAGTTGCTCAGCTGTATAGTAATCAAGTAATTCTCTGGCCATAGGCGGCTTGACCTCACCGCTGCTGCTTGCCTTTTTATCGAGGAAAAGAAGATGATTGTTAGCGATTAAATCCGGTAACTGCAGTTCGCCCTCCGGCGGCTCTTCAGTAGGATTTTTGCCCTGAGTTCCCATAAACATAGCCATTTCAACCGGGCCGTAAAAATATACATTGTCCTCCCCGACAAACTGGTATACCCCGGCTTCTTTAGAACACCACCAATCAACCCATTTACTTTTATCTATATCCTGCATCTCTAAATAGGTCTGGGTAAAAGAGATAGGCGCCCATAAGGATTCCGGCCAGACCCAGACGGTCAGATCATCCAGTCCTTCCAGTGAAGGCGCATTTACTCCCCACTCTATATTACCGGTTAATCTAAAAGGCACCAGAGTCTTTCCTGTGCGAAATTGTACATTTTTTTCGGCCAGGAGGAAACAGGCATCTTCCCGGTCCTCAAGTTTGTTAAAAATCAACTGAAATGATGACTTATTTTCTTCCTCTTTTAAAGTGCAGTTTGGCAATTTGTCTTTAATCCCATTTACCAGATCAAGGTACTCATTTTTCACATAAATAACCGGTGGTTCCAGAAATTCCTCAACACTCTTGATCATAAAGTGCCGGGAATTGGGTTTTTCTTTTAATTCTTCCACAGATC
>JADQBU010000083.1 GCA_016278435.1 Halanaerobiales bacterium | reverse complement strand
CTGAACCCAGATTTGTAAACTCCTTGATTGCTTTAAGTCTCTTTTCGGCAACCTCAGGTAAAATCCGATCTCTTTCATAGAGTAAATAAGCATAGGCAATTCTGTTAGACCGCCCAACCCGGCCTCTCAGTTGATAAAGTTGAGCCAGGCCCATTTGATCAGCCCTGTTAATTATTATTGTATTAACATTGGGAATATCTAAACCCGTTTCAATAATTGTCGTACAGACCAACACATCATAGTTACGGTTATAAAAATCATACATAAGTCTCTCCAGCCGGGGCTCATTCATCTGACCATGGGCAGTAACAACCCGGGCATCCGGAACCAGTTTTCTGATCATATCTGCTTTTTCCTCAATATCCTCAACCCGGTTATGAACAAAGTATACCTGTCCTTCTCTACCTATCTCTTTCCTGATTGCTTCAGCAATTAACTCCCGGTTGAACTCCCGTATATAAGTTCTGACCGGATACCTGTTTTCCGGGGGAGTTTCAATTACACTCATATCCCTGACCCCGACCAGGGCCATATGCAGTGTCCTGGGTATAGGAGTTGCTGTCAAGGTCAGTACATCAACATTGCGTTTAATATCTTTTAATTTTTCTTTATGGGTTACTCCAAAGCGCTGTTCTTCATCGATTATTAACAGACCCAGATCATTAAAAGTTATATCACTAGATAAAAGCCTGTGGGTCCCTATAACAATATCCACCTCACCCCGGGCTAGTTTATCCAGAATCTCTTCCTGCTCTTTTCTGGTCTTAAAACGGCTTATCATCTCAACATTTACCGGATATCTATTGATTCTCTCACTAAATGTATTATAATGCTGCTGAGCCAGGATGGTCGTGGGAACCAGAACAGCTGTCTGTTTCTCGTCCAGTGCAGCTTTGAAAGCAGCCCTGATGGCAACTTCAGTCTTACCATAACCAACATCCCCACAGAGCAATCGATCCATAGGGGTTAAATCCTCCATATCACTTTTTACCTCTTCTATAGCATTTATCTGATCAGGAGTTTCTTCATAAGGAAAGGATTCTTCAAACTCTTTCTGCCAGACTGTATCATCAGAAAAAGAATAACCCTTAATAGTCTCCCGCTCTGCATATAGTTCCAGTAATCCGATAGCCATCTCCCGAACCGAATTTTCTACTCTTTGTTTTACCTTTTTCCATTCATTACTACCCAGGCTATATAATCTGGGAGGCTTACCATCTGCCCCGATATACTTTTGAACCAGGTTAACCTGCTCTGTTGGAACATAAAGTCGATCTTCACCGGCATACTTTATAACCAGGTAATCCTGATGTTGATCCTGTATCTCCAGGGTTTTAACCCCCAGATATTTTCCAATACCATGATTTTCATGAACTACATAATCCCCTACACTTAATTCATCCAGGGAAGATATTTCCACTCCCTCATCAATAAGGGAAGTCTTCCTCTTTTTCTTCTGATGATTGCCAATTACCTCTTTTTCAGTAAAAACTGCCAGTTTGATGTCTTCAATTAAGAAACCCTCTGAAAAGCTCTCCGGAATCAACAGCAGTCTGCCGGATTTTATGGTATCTTCACAGTATTTAGCAGGTAGACCTTCCTCTTTAAAATACTGGGTAATCCTTCTGGCCTTACTGTCGGTATTTAATGTAACTAAGATAGTATAGTCATCTGCTATTATTTCTTTTAAACGTTTAATCAATAAATCCAGCTTACCGTGGTAGGGTTCAACTCCGCGGGTATCAAAGGCAAATTTTCTTATTGTTCTTTCTACAGTATCATCCCTGAACTCATCATCAAAATATAAACAATTAAAATTTGCGGTAATCCCAGAAAAATCTTCTTCTACTAGAAAATTATCAATATAAGTTGGTAAAATACTACCCTGTTCAAGCAAGGTAGCCTGGGTTTCCTGAATCTCCCGGGTCTGGCTTTTAATCTTATTTGAAATCTTCCCGAACTGGTCAAAAAATATTTTAGTTACGGGTTGCAGATAATCAAAAAGTGTATCAAGATCATTGTAAAAATAGGGTAAAAACTGCTCATATCCCGGAAATTCATTGAATTCAACTAAACTTTCAAGTGCTTCCTGGCTTTTTTCCTGTAAGTATTCAGCCTCATCAACATTATCAATATTCCTTAACCTTTGAATTGTATCGCGATAATCTTGTTTTATCCGGGGTATATTTTCTTTAATTCTCTTTGGAAGTAAAGTAATCTCCCGGGCTGGTGGTATAATTTCTCCTTCTATTTCATCACTGGAACGTTGTGTAGCAGGGTCAAATTTGCGAATTGAATCAATCGTATCACCAAATAGTTCTATCCGTAAAGGATTGTCTTCAGCAATAGAAAAAATATCAATAATTCCCCCCCGGATACTAAACTCCCGTGGTTCTTCTACCATATCTACTCTTTCATAACCTATCAGGTTTAGTTTTACAGATAATTTTTTAAGATCAATTTCCTGTCCCTTTTCCAGATATAAGCAGTGTTCTTTAAAAATGGTGGCTGGCATTATTTTTCTCATCAATGCTGCCGGTGTAGTAATAATAATATCAATCTCATTATTAAAAGATAATTCCTTTAAAACTTTAATTCTCTGTTTCACTATCAAATGATCAGTAATAATCTGCTCATGTGGTAATACCTCAATTTCCGGGAAGACCATTATCTTCTCTTCTGGAACAAGTCGCAGCAGGTCTTCATGAATATTATCAATATTATAGGATTCATGAGTAATAAATAAAATAGGACTATTTATCTCAGGCAATATATTCCCTGTAAAGAAAGACAGTCGAGAACTGGTCAGGCCTGTAATTTTTAAACTATTTTGATTATTGATTAACTCAATAATCTTTTTTACTTTATTATTGCTATTAACAAGATTATTAATTTTCATTACATTTGCTCCCCATGATTTAAAATGGCAAAATGACCCCTACATTACATGTACGGGCCCTAATTAAAATTTTTATATATTAATTGTATTTATTCATAGCCTGCTCAAAACCATCACTTATTATTAGTTCTAGCGCTTCTATGACACTGTCAATAGCAGCATCAATCTCTTTTCTCTCTGCCCGGGAGAACCGTTCCAGTACATAATTAACAACCTCTTCCCTATCACCAGGATGATCTATTCCGATTCTAATCCGGGGAAATTCATTGGTTCCCAGTTGGTCTATAATAGATTTCAAACCCCTGTGACCACCACTTCTTCCTTTTAATTTGATTCTTATTTCCCCGGTTGGCAGATCAATATCATCATAAATTACAAGCAAATTTTCACTTTTAATATTATATTCTGAGAGAAGTTTCACAACTGCCCGGCCACTATTATTCATATATGTTAAAGGCTGCGCAAGTATGACTTTTTCACCAGCAATCGTACCCTTTCCCAGTAGAGCTTCATGTTTTCTAAAAGTGGACTTTACACCATTTCGTTCAGCCAGGGTAGCAATTACCTGAAAACCAACATTGTGCCTTGTCTCCGAATATTTCTGGCCTGGATTTCCCAGGCCAACTATTAGTTTCAATCTTTACCCCTCCCAGGGTTGAAATCAAGATTATTCTTCTCTTTCTTCTCTTTCTTCGCCTTCTTCAACATCTTCTTCCACTTCTTCTCCCTCTTCGCCGATAACTTCAGGTTCTACAAATTCTTCTTCGAGTTCTTCTTCTTCTTCTTCAATTTCTTCAGAAGGTGTAACGATGGTAACAACAACATCTTCCAGTGAAGATACAATATCTACATTTTCAGGTATATCCAGATCCCCTACCTGCAGAGAATCACCTACATCTAACTCGCTGATATCAACATTGATAGCATCTGGAATTTCGATAGGTAAGGCTTCTATATCTATACCACGCATTAACTGTTGTAAAACACCACCATCTTTAACTCCAATCGAATCTCCAACAAGATTTACTGAAACTGTAACACCTATCTTTTCATCCATGCTGATCTGTTGAAAGTCTACATGAATAATTTTCTCTTTAATTACATCTCTCTGATAATCTTTGATCATTACAGTTTCTTCATTTTCATCATTACCCTCTATTTGAAGGTCAATAATGGCATTTTTATTAATCTTATCAACCACATCAACTGGATTTACAATTAAAGACTGTGAATCCCGGGTTTTACCATAGATAACTCCTGGAATATAACCTTCCCTTCTAAGACGACGGGCAACGCCTTTTCCTGTATCCTCCCTTAATTGCACACTTATTTTATATCTTTCCATATTTACCACTCCTCATGTAATATAAAATTTACCTTTAAAATAAAACACTGACCGAAAGGTCCTTAAAGATCCTGTCGATTGCCTCACCAATCAATGGGGCCACAGAAAGTATCTTAAGATTATCCAGGCCCAGTTCTTCTTTATTATGGGGAATAGTATTGGTAATTACTATCTCCTTAATCGGTGCCTTTTTCAACCTTTCAATAGCAGGTCCAGAAAATAAGGCGTGAGTAGCACAGGCATAAACATTTGCTGCTCCCTTTTCTTTCAATACCGTGGCTGCCTGGGTTAAAGTGCCCGCAGTATCGATTATATCATCAAACAATATAACATTAGAACCCTGAATCTTTGATTCTCCAATTACATTCATGACTTCTGAAACATTAGGACGGGGGCGGCGTTTATCTATTATAGCCAGAGGAATATCAAGTGATTCAGCCAACCCACGACCTCGTTTTACTCCCCCAACATCAGGAGCAACCGCTGCTAAATTATCTATATTTTTGTTTTTAAAGTACTTGACAATCAGGGGAGCAGCATACAGATTATCAACCGGTATATCAAAAAAACCCTGAATCTGTGGAGCATGAAGGTCAATTGAAAGCACCCTCCGGACTCCGGCAGTTGTTAATAAATTTGCTACAAGTTTAGCCGTAATTGGATCCCGCGGTTGGGCCTTGCGATCCTGGCGAGCATATCCGTAATAGGGTAAGACAGCAGTAATTCTACGGGCTGAAGCTCGTCTCAGGGCATCAATAATCACCAGTAATTCCATCAAATTTTCATTAACCGGAGGACTTGTAGGCTGGATAACAAAAACATCTGCTCCCCGGACAGTTTGATAAATATTGGTATTAATTTCCCCATCTTCAAACCGCTGAATATCAGTATTTAATAATTCAGTCCCCAGATAATTACAAATATCTCTTGCCAGACCGGGATGTGAATTCCCTGCAACTATCTTGATCTTTTCACTATAGGTTGACATTAACCATCCCCCTCATTTTTGTCCTTTTTAAACACCCTGGCCGGTACTCCAACAACTGTTGTATTTTCAGGTACATTCCTGGTCACAACTGACCCAGCCCCAGTTTTTCCCCCATCTTTAACCTCCACTGGAGCTACCAGGGTCGTATTGCTGCCAATAAAAACGGAATCTCCGACAATAGTTTTATGCTTATTTTCACCATCATAATTGGCAAAGATGGTTCCTGCCCCTATATTTGTTCCTCTTCCTATTTCAGCATCCCCAACATAGCTCAAATGGGGGACCTTGGATTTTTCCTTAATTACAGCCTTCTTTAATTCAACATAGTCACCAATTTTAACCCCATCTTCAATCCGGCAGCCTGGTCTTATATAGGCAAAAGGCCCAACCAGACAGTTATTCCCGACTATACTTTCCCAGATATTACAATTAGACTTTAATTCCACATGACTACCAATTTCACAATTAACCAGCCGGTTATGTGGACCTACAATAGTATCAGATCCAATCCGGGTCTGTCCCTCAATATATGTAAAGGGATAAATAGTTACATCCTGGTCTATTACCACTTGACTATCTATATATGTTGTATCGGGGTCAATAATCGTTACCCCATTCTCCAGATGATAATCATTAATACGCTGGCGGAGAACCTTTTCCGCCCGGGCCAGGTGTTTACGGTTATTAATACCCATAACCTCTTCTGTATTATCGATCATAACAGGTATAACCCTTGCCCCATCTTTGCTGGCATAACTGACCACATCTGTTAGATAATACTCACCCTGGGCATTCTCTCTGGTTAAGGAAAGCAATCCATCCAGCAGTAGTTCACTGTCAAAGCAGTAAACGCCACTGTTTACTTCTTTAATTTCCTTTGTCTCACTATCAGCATCCTTTTCCTCTACAATACTGGTAATATCATCTCTATTATCTCTTACTATTCTACCATAACCGGAGGGATTTTCTCTATATGCTGTTAGGACAGAAACCCCTGCCCGGTTTAATTTGTGTTTATCTATAAGTCTTTCCAGTGTCTTTTTTGTAAGTAAAGGAGTATCACCACAGACAACCAGTACTGGTCCCTGGTGTTTTTTTATATATTTAGCAGCCTGTCTAACCGCATGACCTGTTCCTAACTGTTTATCCTGCAAACAGAAATTAACATCCTTATCCTTGAGTTCCGACATAACTGCTTCTGCCTGATGACCAACAATACAGACAACTTCAGACCTCATTTCGGTCACAACATCTATAATATGATTAATCATAGGTTTTCCTGCTACCGGGTGCAGTACTTTGGTAAGATTGGACTTCATTCTTGTACCTTTACCCGCAGCCAAAACCAGGGTAAGCAAATCTACCATGGTTAACCTCCTTAAAAAATTATAAAAGTCAGTAATCCAGCTTTAGATTTAATTTAAAAGTATCTTTACTGAGAAGAGAGCGGTTCTCTTCCTTTATTATTTTATCTAATTTAAGATTAAAATTCAATTCAGGCATTTCTCCATAAAGAGTATAATATCTCAAAAATATGGGGTAAATAGCATCTTTCAATCCATATTCTATCAGCATTGGAATGTTATTATAAGCACTAAATAGCCCGATTACATCACCATTAAATACCTTCTCGATAGCCTTATTTAGACTATAACCCCCGATAATATTGGCCAGGTTACTCCATTTTAATAAATCCATGGTATCATCATAATAATAAAGTTCAGGTAGTGACCTCCCATACGCTGATTCCAGAATTGTAAGATCAGAATTAAAATTATGGCCTACAATTAAATCAGGATCATATTCATCTATTACATCTCTTAAGTGATTTATTCCCCATTCAATAGTTACAGCAGAGGCCAGATTATTATTAGTAAAGACAAAACCAGAGGTAACGAACTCTAAATTATCCAGAATAACATACTGAATGCAGTCCAGTTCACTATTTAAGTACTCTGTGTCTATTCCCATGACTCTTCTGGCATCCGGTTCTTTACTCCAGTTCTTATTGGACTTAAAAGTAACCATTTTATCGTAGGTTATATCGATCTTTTCTAGTTTCTGTAAAATTTTGGCATTAGGATTTGACACACCAATAACCTCTGCAACTTCATTAATTGATGCATCTTTAAACTTCTTTTCTGTTGGATATTGTTTTAATACTTTCTTTAACCTCCTGCCCCTTCCCAGAACAAGAGCCAGCTTATATCTGTAAAGGTCTTCAGCCATAACATATGGTCCCATTTGTCCTGTCCCTCGTTACTAATTCATATTTTGTTGAAAATTACATCTTTAACCGATAGAAGTATAACAGAATGATTACCTTTTGTCAAGAAAGCAAATTAAATCTCTAACTCCCTCATTATACGCCATAATTCATCTTCACCCTGCCAGTTAAAATCTTTCTTCTCACCATATTTATTCTGAAAGAATTTACCTTCATCTTTTCCAATGATTTTTCCGATAATAAAGGCATTAATCCCTGCCTGAATTAATTCATCCAGTAGTTCTTCTCCATGGTCTGTAGCTATTAGCATACTTCCTGAGGAAATTAATCCCCCGGGATCAATGTCCAGAACATCTGTAATAAGGCGAGTTTCATCTCTGACAGGTATCTGATCTTTATATAAGATGAAGCCTGCATCAGCCGCTTCTGCCATCTCTTCCAGTGCCCCATATAAACCGCCTTCGGTAACATCATGCAGAGAATGAGCACCCATCCGGGCAGCTATCATACCTTCAGGCAGAACACTGATTAAGCTACCAAAACCCTGAGCTTTCTTGATAACTGCTGGTAGTACCCCTTTTGTTAATAATAACTTATCATAATCATTGGCCAGTATATATGTACCTTCTATCCCTGCACCCTTGGTCAAAATTATATCATCACCAGGGCGGGCACCCCCGGTCGGAATATAAGCGTTTTTATCAGCTTTACCAACAGCAGTGGTAATAATAACTGGGCAATCAAGATAACTCAAAATTTCAGTATGTCCACCCAGAACCTCAGCTCCAATTTCTGCAGCCGTATCATGAATCTCTTTCATTAATTTCCCGGCCTTATCATAAGCAAGATTACTGGGCAAAAGCAAAACAACCTGGACCCCAACAGGTTTTGCACCTGTTGCTGCCAGATCATTACAGGCTACATGGACCGCAAGATATCCAGCATTGGCAGTTGCCCCTGTTATAGGATCAGAAGAAATCACCAGCACTTCATCTCCAAAATCAACTACAGAACAATCCTCACCGATACCGGCATGAATAAGTACATCATCCCTGTTGTATTCTATTTTATCCAGTATAGTCTTCTTTAAATCATTAGCAGCCATTTTCCCAATCTTCATATTATCACTTCCCGAAATATTTATTGAGCTGACGAGCTATAGGTAGAGCTATAAGGCCGCCTATCAGCATCTGGCCGTAATCTATACCTATCTCCGGCAAAACTGCAGGCCAGCTATATAAATATAGAACCGAAAGGGCATATCCCAGAATCATGATATGTCCTCCAACAATTATAGCCAGAACATTTCTCTTCCAGTTACCTTCTTCCGCCAGTTTACCTATCAAGTAGCCTTCCAGCCCCTTAATGATAAAAGTAAAAGGAGCCCAGATAGAATAACCAAGGAGAATATCAATTAAAGCAGATCCTACTGCTCCAGCCAGGCCTCCTGCCTTACGACCAAAGGTCAGGGCAATGATATAAATTGCAACCTCCCCCAGGTTAAAATAAGAAGTCCCAGGTCCCGGGAAATGGATATATGTTGCAACTGCTGTAAACGCAATAAATAAAGCCAGATAAGATAAAATACGTGTATTCAGCTTTTTAAAACTAAATTCTTGCAGCAAATATTTTGCATTTTCTGAACTCATTTAAACTTACCCCCTGTTGCTAAATAGGTCAATTCACTTATTTGACTTATTTAAAATGTTAATAAATATTGGTCAAGTTCCCATTGATGAACCTGGGTCCTGTATACATCCCATTCAATTTTCTTGGCCCGAACAAAGTGATCATATATATGTTTGCCGAGGGTATCTCTAATTACAGCATCATTTTTCAAATGATTAACTGCTTCAATAATATTAGCCGGCAGACTTTCGATACCCCTGTCTATCCTTTCTCGCGATGTCATATCATAAATATTTTTAGTGGTCTGTTCTCCTGGTTCAATTTTATTTTTTATGCCGTCAAGACCGGCCTTCAGCATTACCGCCATTGCCAGATAAGGATTTGCAGAAGGATCTGGATTTCGCAGCTCAACCCTGGTGCCCTTACCCCGGGCTGAAGGAACACGGACCAGTGCACTCCGATTCTGGGTTGACCAGGAAATGTAAACCGGTGCCTCATAACCCGGTACCAGCCGCTTATAGGAATTAACTGTAGGATTTGTAATAGTGGTTATAGCCGGTGAATGTTTAAGAAGACCACCAATATAATAATAAGCCAGTTCACTTAACTGCAGCTCATCATCCGGGTCATAAAAAGCATTTTCCCCACCTCTATACAGAGATTGATGAACATGCATTCCTGAACCATTTTCACCAAATATCGGTTTGGGCATAAAAGTGGCATGAAGATTATGGTTAAGGGCAATAGTCTTTGTCACAAATTTAAAAGTAGCAATATTATCTGCTGTCCTTAAAACCGGAGTATAGGCAAAGTCAATTTCATGCTGTCCGGGGGCTACTTCATGGTGAGAAGCTTCAACATTAAAGTTCATTTCTTCCAGGGCCAGCACTATATCCCTTCTTGCATTTTCCCCCAGGTCTATCGGTGATAGATCGAAATATCCTCCCTTATCATGAGTAATGGTCGTCGGTTCTCCATTTTCATCTCTTTCAAAAAGGAAAAATTCTGGTTCCGGCCCTGCAAACATCTCCAGATTCATTTCCCGGGCTTCTTCCATTACCTTTTTCAGTGTACTGCGGGGACAGCCAGAAAAAGGTTCCCCCTCCGGAGTATAAATATCGCACATTAATCTCGCTACTCCACCTTCTGAAGGACGCCAGGGAAATACAGTAAATGTATCATAATCTGGTTTTAAGTACATATCAGATTCATTAATCCGGGTAAAACCTTCTATTGAAGAACCGTCAAACATTATTTGCCCATCCAGGGCAGTCGGTAGCTGTTCTACTGTTATGGCCACATTTTTAATTATACCAAGTATGTCAACAAATTGTAACCTTATAAATTTAACATTAAGTTCTTTCGCCTTTTTTAATATATCCTCTTTTGTTATAGCCAATATTATGATTCCTCCTTATTTTCTTTTTCTTCTTTATCAAGCATTCTGGTTAAATAGGACCTATCTGAAACCGGGTAAAGTGAGGTCAGTGTTTTACCCTTTTTCCCAAAGTCATGAGTCACTTCACTGATAACACTATCGTCTGCTGGCTTTTCCTCCAGCTTTTCTTTAATTGCTGAAATATTATATCCTTCATTAAGCAGTGCTTTTATTTTTTTTAACCTGGCAATATCCTGCTCAGAAAAGAGCCTTTGATTACCTTCCGAGCGTCCAGGAAAAATCAGACCCATCTTATCATAATATCTTATCTGCCGGGAGGATAAACCGGTCTCTTCTTTTACTATTTTCATGGACATACTTTTTTCCTGTCCCATATTATCCCCTTCTTCTTGTAATTTGTAAAAAGTATAGCACACTCAGAGAGCAGTGTCAACTAGATGTAAGGTATTGAGATAGTCAACTTCACAATATGTTTCCCGCTTTCACATTTATACCTTCTATTTCATATATATAAATGTTAGTTAAAAACTTTATAAAATTAAAATAAGAAAAAAAGGAGTTGATTTTTAATGAAATCCGGGAAAATTAAGAATTATTTTGCCGGGGGAAATACAACAAAGGGCTTTTATTCACTCTTTTCCTACCTGCCACAGAATATGGAAAAAATATATATCATCAAAGGTGGACCGGGAACAGGCAAATCTACCTTCATGAAAAAGATAGGGAAAGATGCCGTCGAAAGAGGTTATGATATTGAAAAACACTGGTGTTCGTCAGATAATGAATCTCTTGATGGCCTGGTGATTCCCGAATTAAAAACAGCAATACTGGATGGTACTGCTCCTCATACAGTTGATCCGGTTAATCCCGGGGCTGTTGACGAGATTATAAATCTGGGTATTTACTGGGATAGTGACTATTTAGAAGAATATAGAACAGAAATCATAAACCTAAATGAGGAAATCAGCAGAAACTTTAAGAAAACATATTATTACTTAAAACTGGCCAAAATGATCAATGATGAAATAGAGGATTATTTAAAGGAAGGATATTGCCCTTTAATTGCCAGTAAAACAGCCGAACAACTAATTGACGAAATAATCCCGGTTGATTCCATTCTGGAGTCCGGTACTGAAAGACATCTTCTGGGTAGTGGAATTACTCCTTCTGGTTATATTAACTATTTTGATAACTTAACCGAAGATATCGATAACCGCTATCTGGTCAGAGGTAAACCCGGATGTGGTAAATCAAAACTCATGAAAAAAATTGCCCGCACCTGCCAGGAACGGGGTTATTTTGTTACCTATTTACACTGTGCATTTAATCCTGAAAAAATTGATGCAGTAATTATCAATAAACTGAATACTGCACTGATTAATGATACCTGGCCCCATACTGTAAAGGAGAAGAGGGAAAATGATAATATTATAAATATGATGAACACTATTGATAACGATGTCTTAGCCAGGAATCTGGATGAAATAAATGAAAGCAGAGAATTACTAAATAAATTTATGGAAAAAGCCTTTACCCAGCTCAACAAAGCCAAACTAAACCATGATGAACTGGAAAAATATTATGTAGAAGCTATGGATTTCACCGGAGTTGAAAACAGAAGACAAAAGCTACTGGATAATATCATGAATAATGTGAATCTAGATGTACTTCTCCCTCATCAAAATTAAATCACTGGGTTTATCAATATCAAAACCAACTTCAGGATGTTCAGTAATCATGCCCAGACCCTTATAGCCTATTATCTCTGATACTCTTCTTTCAATTTCCTCCAGAGATAAACTGCCGATAAGATATTTAAATATAATCTTTACACCAAGCAGGCGGCTTAATTTCCAGGGTTTTTTACGCCAGGTAATAGCTTTTTCCAGCCAGTAAAGGGTATCATTTAGCACCTCAGGTTTTATTAAAACCATATTACCGCCAGTAAATGTACCTTCAGCCAGGCGCACATAGGTCCTTTTAGCTGTAGGGAATTTAGCCTGGTTATCTTCCCGGGAGATAATGGGATAGTAAATATCGGCTTTCTCCTCCTGGCAGGACTCAATAAATTCATCTATTACCTCGCTCTTAATCAGAGGAATATCTGATGAAATCAAAAATACATAACCCTGGGAATTGAGTTCCCTGATACCACTCTGGATGTTTTCAATCATAGAATTACCACTATCGATGATCAGGTCAACTTTCTGATGAACGGACCTTTCGATCTCACTGCGTGGACCTACAATAGCAATCCTGTCAGTATGATGAGCTGCTTTAACAGCATTGATTACATACTCCACCATAGGAATATCTGCTATTTCAATAAATGCTTCATGGGTTACAGGTGAATATTCTCTTAATGGGCCTTCATTTCGCGCCCCAGCCAGGATCAATACATCAACTTTCATTAGAAATCCCCCTTCAGTCATATTTCCGGAAAATCCCGTTTGATTGTACAGGTATTGTACAGGTCTTAATCAGTAAATCTTCAGGTCGAGGCCAGTTTTTTATTAACTTAGCTCCAGTTTCAGGACTGTCCAGAATAGTAAATACAGTGGGACCACTCCCGGCCACAAGGTTAAACTTTACATCAGATTCATTAAGTATATTTTTGATTTCCCTGATATCGTCTACCAGGCTTTCGGCTACAGGTTCCAGCACATTTCCCCAACCTTCATTCCAGTAAATCTTATTTCTATTCTCTATAATGTCAACCAACCTTCTGGTTGGTACAAATGGAATTTCAAGTTTATCCTTTTTTTTATCATATTCACTATAAACCAGAGCAGTACTCAACTTTTTCCGCGGGTTAACAAGTAATAAATGTGTTTTTTCAATATCCGGCAGCTGCTGAAGCTGGTCACCCTTTTCTACAGCCAGAACAGTCCCCCCACACAAACAGAAGGGAACATCAGTTCCGATTTTACTTCCCAGCCTGACAAGTTCTTTATAATCAAGATTTAAATCATAGAGTTTATTAATACCCTTTAAGACAGCAGCTGCATCAGTACTTCCGCCGGCCAACCCGGCAGCAATAGGTATATTTTTTTCTATTTTTATTTCTACCCCTCCCGGAAGACCTACCTCATTAAAAAGGAGATAAGCTGCCTGACAAGCCAGATTACCTCTATCTTCAGGTAATGATTTATCTGA
>JADQBU010000367.1 GCA_016278435.1 Halanaerobiales bacterium | reverse complement strand
CACCAGAACTACACAGTGACCTGGCCATGGCTTATCAGGGTACTGGCAATGTAGAGGCTGCTATTGAGGAATATGAGAAAGTTCTTGCCCGGGGTGGAGATGTTGGAGATTATATTAATCTGGCTTCCCTCTATAAAGAAACTGGTGAAAACAGGAAGGCAATAGAGTATTTTAATCAGGCATTGCAAACTGATACTGACAATATTTCTATTTATTTAAATCTAGGTGAATTATATCTTGCTGAAAAAGACTATACAAATGCAGTAGAAATAATGGAAAAAGGAAGTGAAATCAATTCTAAGTTCGTTGCCTTAAGGTATAAACTGGCAACAGCTTATTACCAGTCTGGTGCTACTGAAAAGGCCCTGAATGAGTTTGAAAAAGTTGTTGAATTGAATCAAAATACCTATCAGGCTTATTATTATCTGGGAAAAATTTATTTAGAAAAAGATAATGAAATAAGGGCTGAATATAATTTCAAACAGGCAATTCAATATAATCCTGATTATGCTCAGGCCTATATAGACCTCGGGAATATTTATCTTAATCAGAAAAATTATTATAAAGCAATCTCCCAGTTTACAACAGCCATTGAGAAGAATAACAACTTTCCTCCCGGTCATTATTACCTGGCACTGGCCTATAAGGAACTGGGGATGAAAGAAGCTGCTGTTGCTGAACTGAGAAAAACCCTGCATCTGTCTTCGGGAAATAAGGAAGCTCAAGCCTTATTAGATGAGCTTCAGGAAGATTAAAAATGCGTTTATTTATAGCTGTTGACCTACCGGATAGAAGCAAGAAATTAATTGAAAGCAAGATAGTTCAGATTAAAAAGGAGACCATTCAGGATATTAAATGGGTTGACCCAGAAAACTGGCATTTAACACTCAAATTTTTGGGTGAAGTCGCAGAAGAAGAAGTTGAAAAAATCACCTCTGTAATTGCTTCTACAGCAGTCAACTTCAGTAAATTCACAATTTTGCTCCGGGGTATAAATGCTTTTCCGGAACCTTCTCACCCCAGGGTCTTTTTCATAGATATTCTGGATAAAGGACGGAATCTATGTAAAATTCATGACGAGCTGGATACAAGTTTAGAACTATCAGGATTTAATCCAGATGAACGGCAATATAAACCACATTTAACCTTTGCCCGTTCACGAAAAAATAGTAATCTAAATAAACTTGGTCAGGTACTGGAAAGTTATCAAAATAAATATTATGTCAATGTTCATGCCCAAATTTCCGAACTCAAATTGTATGAGAGTGAACTTTATCCAGAAGGACCCCATTATAAGGAAATTTATGTAAAAAGTTTATCATAATTTCTTGCTTTTTTGATACATTTGTTCTATAATGATAGTAAGAATAGCGAAGAGGTGATTATTTTGACAAAAAATGAAAAAGAAAAGGCCCTGGATATGGCTGTAAAACGAATTGAACAACAATTTGGACAAGGGGCTATTATGCGACTGGGAGAAGCAACAGCTTTGAATATTGAGTCAATTCCTACAGGGGCCCTACCCCTTGACATTGCTCTGGGAGTAGGCGGAATACCCAGAGGCCGTATTATAGAGATCTATGGAAATGAATCTTCAGGAAAAACAACACTTGCTCTTCATATTATCGCTGAAACCCAGAAGCTTGACGGCATTGCTGCCTTTATCGATGCAGAACATGCCCTTGACCCTAAATACTCTGCTAATCTGGGAGTAAATATTGATAATTTATTAATTTCACAGCCCAACAATGGAGAAGAAGCTCTGGAAATAGCAGAGGCCCTGGTCAGAAGTAACGCAGTCGATATAGTAGTTATTGATTCAGTTGCTGCTCTTGTACCCAAGGCTGAACTGGAAGGTGAGATGGGAGATACCCACGTCGGTTTACAGGCTCGTTTGATGTCTCAGGCTATGCGAAAATTATCTGGGGCAATCAGCAAGTCAAAAACTGCCTGTGTATTTATAAATCAGATCCGGGAAAAGGTAGGGGTTATGTTTGGAAACCCGGAAACAACCCCTGGAGGTCGGGCTCTGAAATTTTATGCCTCGGTTAGAATTGAATTGCGCAGATCACAGACAATTAAAGATGGAGACCAGTTAGTTGGTTCACATGCCCGGGTAAAAGTAGTTAAAAATAAGGTTGCACCACCATTCAGGGATGCCGAATTTGATATAATGTATGGAACTGGTATTTCTAATTCGGGTTGTATTCTCGATATGGGTGTTGACACCGGAGTTGTTGACCGGGCCGGCTCCTGGTATTCTTATGGTGAAGAACGTCTGGGACAGGGTAGAGAAAACTCCAAAGAATTTCTCGAACAAAATACTGATATTATGAATGAAATCGAGAAAAAAATTAAAGTTAAAGTAGGACTTATCGAAGAAGAAAGTGTAGAGGAAGAGGAAGAAAAAAAAGAAACAGAGGTTAGTTCCTAGTATCAATCGCTTCTGTCTTGACAGTTACCGGGAAAAAAGATACAATATTAACAGGTATGTTATGCATATTCAAGGAATGTAAATTAAATACAATTTAATATGATGGGAGGTGAATGATATTAATGGAGGTGTGTTTTATGTAATATTATCTCTGCCTCTTGGACTTTTAGTCGGATATTTTATCCGTAAATATATAGCTGAAGCAAGGATTCAATCAGCTGAAAGAGAAGCAGAAAAAATTAGAGAAGATGCCAGACGGGAAGCTGAATCAGAAAAAAGGGAATTGATACTTGGGGCAAAAGAAGAAGCTCATAACATCAAAGAAACTGCCAATCAGGAAAGTCAAAAACGCAGAAATGAACTTCAGCGTCTCGAAAACCGTTTAATGCATAAGGAAGAATCCCTGGATAGAAAAACTGAAACCCTTGAAAATAAAGAAAAAAAGATAAAAACAAGGGAAGATAAGCTAGATAGTCTGGAAGAAGAAATTACTGAAATAAGGGAGAGGGAAATTAATACACTTGAAAAAATTTCTAACTTTTCCCAGGAGGAAGCCAGAGATTATCTCTTAAATAAAGTTGAGGAACAACTGGACCATGAGTTTGCCAAGATGGTTAAGGAAAAAGAAACTAAAGCCAAAGAAGAAGCAGATAAAAAGGCCCGTGAAGTTTTATCACTGGCAATACAGAGATGTGCTGCTGATCATGTTGCAGAAACTACCGTTTCACTTGTTTCACTTCCTAATGATGAAATGAAGGGTCGAATAATCGGCAGGGAAGGAAGAAACATAAGGACTATTGAGAGTTTAACTGGTATTGACCTTATTATAGATGATACTCCTGAAGCGGTTGTTATATCTGGTTTTGATCCTATTCGGCGCGAAATAGCAAGGATTGCGCTCGAAAAATTAATCATAGATGGCAGGATTCACCCGGCCAGAATTGAAGAAATGGTCGAAAAAGCTAAAAATGAACTCGATACACATATCAAAGAAGTTGGTGAACAGGCTACTTTTGATACAGGGGTTCATGGTCTTGATCCAGAATTGATTAAATATCTGGGACGGCTCAAGTTTAGAACCAGTTATGGACAGAATGTCTTACAGCATTCACTGGAAGTTTCTTATTTATCTGGTATTATGGCAGCAGAGCTGGGAGCAGATGTTAATCTGGCCAAACGTGGTGGACTACTCCATGATATTGGTAAGGCTATTGACCATGAAGTAGAAGGTCCCCATATTAAGATCGGGGTTGATTTAGCAAGAAAATATGGAGAATCTGATAAGATTGCCCATATGATTGAAGCCCACCATGGGGATGTAGAATTTAAATCTATTGAAGCTGTACTTGTATCAGCAGCAGATGCTATATCAGCTGCTAGACCAGGGGCCAGGAAAGAAACCCTGGAATCATATATTAAAAGGTTAGAAGAGCTTGAAGATATCGGTAACTCTTTTGAAGGAGTAGATTCTGCCTATGCAATACAGGCTGGACGTGAAATCAGAATTATTGTCGAATCCGATAAAGTTGATGATGTACAGGCCAGCAAATTATCCCGTGATATAAAAAATAAGATTGAAGATAACCTTGATTATCCAGGACAGATTAAAGTAGTTGTTATCAGAGAAAAAAGATCAGTTGAATATGCAAAGTAAAAAATAATTTAGCAAAATAGCTCCTCTACTTGTAGGGGGGCTTTTTAATATACTAAATACACAGGAGTTTGATAAAAAATGAATATCCTATTTATTGGTGATATTGTTGGCAGAGCAGGTAGACGTGCTATTAGAGAATTTTTACCTGAATTTAAAAGTGAAGATAATATTGATATTGTTATTGCCAATGGTGAGAATTCTGCCGGTGGTTTTGGAATAACAGCTGCTGTAGCTGAAGAACTATTTGGATATGGTATTGATTGCATCACTATGGGTAACCATACCTGGAACAATAAAGATATTTTTTCCTTTATTGATGATGAACCACGTTTAATTAGACCCTTGAATTATCTGCCGGGAGTGCCGGGTAAGGGTTGGACAATCATTAAAAACGGAGATACAAGAATTGGTGTTATTAATTTAGTTGGACAGGTATATCTGGAAGGCAATAATTCACCTCTAATGATTTTTAATGAATATATATCGCGGATAGAAGGGGTAACAGATGCTATTGTAGTTGACTTTCACGCTGAAGCAACCGGAGAAAAACTTGCCTTTGCGAACTGTGTAGACGGAAGGGTAGCAGCGGTTGTGGGTACACATACCCATGTTCAGACTTCAGATGCCATGATACTGGAATCAGGAACTGCCTACATAACTGACCTTGGTTTAACCGGTGCAATTGATTCGATACTGGGAATGGATAAAGAGGATGTAATGAATAAATATAAGACCAACTTACCAGGTCGTTATTCTGTTGCTACCGGTGATTGTAAGCTGGAAGGAGCTTTAATTTCGGTAGATAAAGATGAGGGATTATCCTGCAATATTAAGACTATTCGAAGAACAAATAAATTTTAAAATTTTTTTTAAATCTTGCAGGAATTTTTTAGATGTATAGCTAATATAATATATAAAGAGTTAAATTTTAACAAACCAAGGAGGTATTTAACTATCATGGAAGTATTAAAAGTATCAGCGAAATCAAGTCCTAACTCTGTTGCAGGAGCACTAGCAGGAGTCTTAAGAGAGAGAGGTAGTGCAGAATTACAGGCAATTGGAGCTGGTGCCCTGAATCAAGGAGTTAAAGCTGTAGCGATTGCCCGAGGTTTTGTAGCTCCCAGTGGAATTGATTTGATCTGTATCCCTGCCTTTACTGATATCGAAATAGATGGGGAAGAAAGGACGGCAATCAAACTCATTGTTGAACCACGTTAAATAATGCCTTAAATTTAATTTTAAAATATATCCTGTTTGTCCAGAGAGGGCAAACAGGTTTTTTATATATAGCCCTCATTAAATATATAATAAAACATATACTTAATTAATAAGCTGTTTTCGGTAAAAGGAGGGTATAACATTAATACTGTATGGCTTTTCCTCATTGCTTCTGGAGTTGTGGTTGCAGTATTTAATGGGGGTATGGACAAGGTCGCAGATGCTATTTTTAAAAGTCTGACAGAGAGTGTAGATATTTCTATCAAATTACTGGGACCTATTGCCCTCTGGTTGGGAATTATGAATATTGCACGCGAATCCGGTTTAACAAAAGTTATGGCCCGGATTATTAAACCTCTTTTTAAATTTGTTTTTCCTGATGTACCTCCCGAACATCCAGCAGCAGGTTCAATATTACTTAATATAAGTGCCAATATACTGGGACTGGGAAACTCTGCTACACCTCTGGGTATTAGTGCAATGAAAGATCTGCAGCAGTTAAATCCAGATAAAAGTACAGCATCTCCTGCCATGTGTACACTACTTGCTTTAAATACTTCCAGTTTGACTCTGATACCTGCAACAATCATTAGTCTCAGAGCAGCCCATTCCTCAATTAATCCTGCTATTATAATGGTTTCTACAATATTTGCAACCTCTGTTTCTACTTTAACTGCACTGCTTCTTGACAAAACCTTTAGAATATTTTACGGAATTTGATAGCTTATGAAAGAAATCCTGACGACAATTTCAATCTGGAGTGTTCCGTTGATTGTCTTAATGATTCCTGTCTATGGTTATTTTAAAGGAGTAAATATTTATGACGCTTTCACAGATGGTGCAAAAGACGGATTTTCAACAATTTTTAAGATATTTCCTAATTTACTTGCCATGATGTTAGCAATATTTATCTTTAGAAATTCAGGAGCCATGGATATTGTTATCAGATTTTTACGGCCACTTCTTGATTATCTAAAGATACCAGAACCTGTTTTTCCACTGATCTTTCTGAGACCACTATCGGGCAGTGGTTCTCTTTCTTATGTTAATACCATTATGACCCAGTATGGACCTGACTCCTTTATCGGTAAGCTTGCTTCAACTATCCAGGGAAGCACTGAAACTACTTTTTATATCATAGCTGTTTACTTTGGTTCGATCGGAATCAAAAAATATAGATACTCGATGATAGTAGGTTTAATTGCAGATATTACTGGTTTTTTTGCATCTGTCTTTATCTGTAAAATATTGTTCTTCTGAGCAAAAGAAAATGCAGATAATCCTTGATATAATATTAATTTACATGCAGGAATACAGAGCTTTATGTCGAACTTATTTAATAGATAATTTTTTAATACAAGGAGTGGTGCAATAGTGGGTTTATTTAATTTTAATAATATCTGGAATTACATATCTCTGGGTGGACCAATGGCATTACCTTTACTGATAGCTTCTATTCTCAGTATGGCAGTTATTATAGAGAAACTGATATTTTTTACCAGACACCGGGATAATAGTTTCAGGTTAATTAAAAGAATCGAAATGTTGGTAGATGAGGGTGATATTCTTGGTGCTCTCAATGAATTAAAAGGTGAAAAAGGGCCGAATGCAAAATTGCTTTCAACTGCCCTTGCCCATCACAGTGAGGATCCGGCCCGGATTAGAGAAGTACTGCAGGCTGTCGGTGAAGACGAGATCAAAAAAATGGAGAAACACCTGACTATTCTTGATGTTATTGCTATGATATCACCACTTCTGGGACTGCTGGGAACAGTTATGGGCATAATCAGCAGCTTTAATATTCTCGGTATTGCTGGTGGGGCAGGCAACGCAGCCCAGATAAGTTCTGGTATTGCTGCAGCCCTGATCAGTACAGCAATGGGTCTAATAATTGCCATTCCTACTGCTATCTTTTATTCATATTTTTCCAATAAAGTTCAGAAAAAGGCACATGAAATGAACCTGAGTATGGTTGATATTATGGATGTAGTAACTGATAATAGGAGGGAACATAATGTTCAAACCTACTCTTAAAAATAAAACATCTATTAATATTATTCCTATGGTAGATGTTATATTTTTCTTGCTTGTATTTTTTATGTTATTTACCTCATTCAGGACAAACCCTTCCGGAATTGATTTACAGTTACCTAAAGCTGTTACTGTTACCGAACAGACAGAAAAAAATCTGGTTGTAGATATTAATCAGAGTGGTGAAGTCTATTATCAGGGAAAAAAAGTAAGCCTCAGTAATTTAAATAATGTCGTAAAAAAAGAGTTTAATAATAATAATAATCTGGTAGTAATTATAAATGCCGACCGTGATACCAGATACAGAAATGTTGTTTCTGTTATGGATAATATAAGACAGGTCGGTGTTTTTAAAATAGCACTTGCTGCAGAAAAAGAGCAGTAAGGTAAGGTGGTGATGTAATGAATTATAAAAAGCAACCTGATAGATTAGTCCTTTATGTTATCATTTCTTTAATAATCCACCTTGTAATCATTTATGTATTTCCTTTTGGTGTTCTACAGGGAACAGCCGAAGGTGAAGAAGGAAATAGAAATTTTGGTTTTGTTCAATATGTAGAAATGCGTTCCCTACCTGCATCTCAGAATAAACCAGAACCTGTAAAAGAAGTTCAGCCCAGCCAGGAAAAGAAGAAAGAAGAACCCAAACCAGAGCCCAAACCAGAACCTAAGCCTGAACCCAAACCAGCAAGTACAGTAAAAATTGAAGAATCAAAACCTCCAGCAGAACCAAAACCTACACCTCAGAAAAAACCTGAAGCAGTAAAGGAAACTACTACAGAAAAAACTACAGATGTGTTGACCAGTGAAGAAAGCAGTCTGGAAATCGAGAAAAAAGTTGAAACTAAACAAGAAGAACCGAAAGAACCTGTAAAACCAGAAAAACCGGAGGAACATGATAAACCTGCATCCCCAGAAGAAAACCAGGAAGAGCAAGCTGAACCTGCGCCACCACCACCACCTTCTGCTTCGGAACTGATCGGATTAGCACCAGCACCGGTATACCCTAAATATCTAGTTGGACAGGCTACAACCGGCTCAGTAAATTTAAGTGTTTCTGTTGGTTCAGAGGGAAATGTGAAAACTGTTAAAATTGTTAAATCATCTGAAAACGATACAATGGATAGAAATGCGGTACTTACAATTGAAAACGGCTGGAAATTTAATTCTTATTCCAGACCTTACACTATCAATATCAGCGTAAATTACTTAATTGATAATGATGGGAATACAGATGTTAAGGTAAATATAGGGGACCTTACATTTAGATAATAGTCGGGGAGGTGAAATAATACCGTGAAAAAGCATATGTTAATTATTACTATTTTACTGGTGTTAATTACTTTCAGCACCGGTATGTTAGTATCTGCAGAAGAAAATATTTTTTCCACTGTAGACAGCAATAATAATTTAAGGCTCGGTAATGATTATATTGTAATAGTTGAAAACCAGGATAATAATGCTGAGGGACGTTTTGCTATCGAAACAACCGGCGGTGCACCTTTACGTGATAATGACAATAATAAACCCCTGGTTTACGGTAGACCAAAACCCTGGACTTCCTATACAACCATTAGGATTGATGGGGAAAATTTTGTGTTTGGAGGTAAAACAGGTAGACGTGCAGGTGGATCCGCTAATTACGGAGAAGTTATTACCTCACCTGAGATCAGAGATGATGCCATTTATACAGCTACCCGTTTTGGAGATATCGTTGTTGAACAGATACTTGGTTTCACCAAGAGTTCTACAACAGGTCTTTTTGATTCAGTTGAGATTAAGTACAGGATTAAAAATAATAGCACTGAATTAAAGAATATTGGTCTGAGGATTATGCTTGATACAATGCTGGGCGAAAATGATGGTGCACCTTTCAGGGCAGGCGAAAATGCTATAACAACCGATAGAATGTATACAAGAGGGAAATTACCCAATTTCTGGCAGGCTTTTGATAGCATAAGTTCACCCCATGTCACTTCACAGGGTACTCTTAAAGGTCCAGGTGTAACTGCTCCTGATGAGGTTTATTTTTCTGACTGGGGCAGCCTTGCTGATGGTGCCTGGAACTTTGATTTTAATGAAGGTGAAGAATTTATTCGTAAAGGTGAATATGAAATTGACAGTGCAATAGCTCTGATGTGGGAACCGGTAGCAATATCACCGGGAAAAGAAGAAACTTTTGTTACAACCTATGGTCTTGGTGGAATTACGATAGTTCCCGGTCTCATATCTCTGGGAGTAACATCTCCTGCTGAAGTTATGATGGATAAAACAAACTGGTCCTTCCCGGTTATTGCTTATATTGAAAATACTTCTGAAATAACAGCCAGAGACGTACAGATACGTTTGAATCTACCAGAATCATTCGCAACTGATGAACCGGCAAAGAAACTAGGAGACTTTGCAGCCGGTGATATCAGTCAGGTAGTCTGGACTGTTAAACCTGCTACAGAACAGGTTCCAGAAAAGATTGAGTATGAGGTAATAGTAGGAGCCCAAAATACTGATTCGAACCGGGTAACAAGAGTAGTTGATTTTGTTGGACCACCACGAATTGAAGCCGGTATTGAATTAAAAGATAAATTAACAGTAGAAGTTGGAAAGTTAACACCGAATCCCTTTACAGTTCAGGCCCAGATTAAAAACAGTGGTGGGTCAGTTCTTTATGATGCTGTAACCGAACTTATTTTACCACCTGGTCTGGTTCTGGCCCCAAAAGAAAAAAGTATAAAATATCTCGGTTATCTGAAAAAAGATGAGGTTGTGAATGTCAACTGGCAGGTCAAGGCCCTGAATGTTACCGGTGAATTACCATTTGCTGTCGATGCCTGGGGTCTAAATAATTATTCGACTACTGCTGTTAATAAGCTTGATTTACCGGATCTAAAAACAATAATTTATCTGGATAAAGAAGGTGAAGGAAGTTACTTTACTGTTAATGTTAAAGGGGTTAATATCAGCAAAATAGATAAGTTTGAAGTCGTTTTAAATTACAATCCAGAGCAGATTAAGCCGGTCTATATATCCCGGGGAAATATCTTTGTCAAAGATGGCAGACTTATTCCCTGGCAGACACCGGAAATAAATGAAAACGAAATCAAGATAAATCAGGATTTACCATCAGATATAACTGATGGTACTATTGCCAGTATTCATTTTAAAAGGCTAAAGGAAGGTGATATTACTATTGATTTTGGTGAATCTACCTTCTTAAATAAAGATGGTAATGAAATTAACGTAAAACAAGAAAAATTGTATTAAAGGAGGCAAATATATTGAAAAAAACTACTGTTTTTTTGATACTGATTATAATTTTAACTTTGCTCTTTAGTTTACAGGTAAATGCAGCAGTTGATTTAAAGGATGTACCTAAAGACCACTGGGCTTATCAGAGTGTTAAAAATCTAGTGGAAAAAGGATACCTTTCCCTGTATGAAGATGGGACCTTCGGTGGAAACGAAAATATTTCCAGATATGAGCTGGCTGTACTTATTGACAGGATTATTGATAACATCGAACAGGGCAAGGCCCAGCCAGAACAACAGGATGTCGAAACTCTGAGAAAATTAACTCTGGAATTCAGGGATGAACTTGTTGATATTGCCAGTAATCAAGAAGATTATAATGCTAAACTGGAGAAATTACAGGAAACAAATATAATTCAGAATGAAGAATTGAGCAAATTACATGAAGATATAGTTAATGTTAACACAGATATTGCCAGTACCAAAGGTGAAGTTGCTACTGTCAAGGATAATCTTGAACAGACTATCAATCAGATTAACCAGATAAATAAAGATATTAATAATCTCAACAGTCGTCTCGATGCTTCTGAGAAAGAAGTTAGCCAGATTGTTGATACAATCCTGGAAATGAAGAAACTTGAAGATAGGGTGGCAAGTTTAGAAGAAGATATTAGCGGACTGCAGGGAGATCTGGCCAGTACCAGTGACCAGATAAATGAAAGAGATCAGAGCATTGCTGCCTTGAAAGAGGAATTAAGTCAAGAAATAACAGATAAGATAGATTCCCGTCATTCAGTGACTTTAACCCAGTTAAATGCTTTACAGAATAAAGTAAATAAACTGGAGGAAAGATTAGACAGTTACCAGACACAGGAAGCAAAACCAGCAGCCAAAAAGATGGATCAGAATACAATCCTCTATCTTGGAGCAGCAGCAGTACTGGTATTTCTCCTGGGATCGGGTTGATAGGGTGATTAAAGATGAGTAGATTCAATTTAAAAGCAATAAGCATCGGAACCCTGATATTTATGTTACTCTATCTAATAATTTCTATAATTCCATTTAATCCTGTTATACAGGAAGCCGAGGCTGCAATTAACAAAAATGATATATATACAGGTATTGGTGTAGCGGTATTACTACTGCTTTTATCTAAACTGGGCGAGAGTATGGATAAACCAGATAAAAAAATAGTTACTCCACCTCCAACTGATGATAACAGGGATGATACAGGTGATATATTTGCCGGTAAGGATGTTGAATATCTGGCCAGAATCATATATGCTGAAGCCAGAGGAGAACCTTATGAAGGCCAGGTTGCCGTTGCTGCTGTGGTTTTAAACAGGGTGGAAAGCAGGGATTTCCCCAATGATATAAAGAGTGTACTCTATCAACCAGGGCAATTTGCAACAGTTGAAGACGGCCAGATTAATTTAACACCGGGAGCTACTGCCTATAATGCAGCAGAAGATGCCTTAAACGGAGAAGATCCCAGTTTTGGTGCCCTCTACTTTTATAATCCAGAAAAAGCAAAAACCCTGTGGTGGCTGTCAACCAGGGAAATTACTACTGAGATAGGAGCTCATGTTTTCGCTCGCTAAAATTTCTAAATAAGAAGAAAAGGGGACTGCCTCATTTTGAGACAGTCCCTTTGATTTTTATTATTCTTCGTCTATATCTATATATGGCAACTTGTAAACAGCAGTTATTATTTCATTATCTTTACCCAAAATATTATACATATAACCGGGTCGCTGGGTCTCAGCAATATCATCAACATTGATTGTATATATTTTTTCGTCTTTATTAATAAGTAATAACTTATCACTTAATTTTGCCGAAATTATTGAGGCCATTTTATAATTGGAAGAAGATACAGTCTTAACACCCTTACCATTACGGTTTTGTCTATTAAATTCTTTTATGTTGATTTTATTACCTTTACCATTATCAGATATTGAAACTATATAATTATCATCTTCAATCGTATTCATGTTAATTACCCTGTCATCTTCGGCAAGGCTAATACCTATAGAACCGATTGTATTTCTACCTGTATCATTAATTGATTCTTCGGTAAATAATATTGCCCTTCCATTACGTGTTCCCAGCAAAATATCTTTCTTACCATCGGTTATAGCTACATCGATAACCTGGTCATCATCTTTTAGATTAACTGCTTTTATACTGGAATATTTTGTTTGATATTCTTCGCCAATTGTCTTTTTAACCATACCATTTTTTGTAGCAATTGTTATATAGTTTTCTCGGACTGTATCATTTAAGCAGATCATACTGACGATGTTTTCATTTAATGGTATCTTTATAAATTTATTAATACTATCACCGGTTGAGAGCCCATGATGTTCACTTATTTTATGAATGGGTAGAGAGTAAACCTGTCCGGTATCGACAAAAAATAATACATTATTATAGGAGATACCTGAGCAGAGATCAATAATGTAATCATTTTTACCTGCTCTCAGGTTGTCCATGGTTTCAGTGCGCTTTATATTCATCCTGTAAGATAATGATAATACAGCATCTTTTTCTTTAATCAAATCCTGTTTTTCGATGATAGCTTTTTCTTCATCATCAATAATCTCTGTTTTACGATCATCCCCAAATTTCTTCTTAATTTCATTTAACTCATTTCTGACTACCTTGTCCAGTTGTTCTTTACTATTTAGAACAGCTTCAAAGCTTGCTATCGATGCTGCTAAATCAGAAATCTCATCTTTCAGTTTATCTGTTTCCATCCCAACCAGACGCCTCAGCTGCATCTTCAGTATGGCCTCTGCCTGTTCTTCTGTTATCTCAAGGGCCTGCTGCAGTCTTTCGTTTGCTTCTCCCGTCGACCTGGAACTACGGATGATAGAAATCACCAGATCCAGTTTATCGATAGCTCTAATCAAACCCTTTAATATAAGATGTCTTTCCCGGGCTTTTTTCAGCTCAAATTCTGTTCTTCTAGTGATAACCTGACGGCGGAAGTCGATAAAATGCTGTAAAATATCTTTTAAACTCATAACTACCGGGCGATTATCGACCAGAGCCAGAAGATTTATACGGAAAGAAGTCTGTAAATCAGTATATTTATACAATCTATTCAGGACAATCTGACTATCTGCTCCCTGTTTTAATTCCAGAACAACTCTTAAACCATCCTGGTCACTTTCATCCCTTAAATCTGAAATATTCT
>JADQBU010000304.1 GCA_016278435.1 Halanaerobiales bacterium | reverse complement strand
AATACCTTAGTTACTAACTCATATTTTAATTATAAGTAATAAACTTATATTTGTCAAGGGTGATTTTCAATTTTTATAAAAATATTCCTTCTTTATCAAGACTTGAGATCCAAAAACTACAGGTTACCTTCAGGGCGCTGTTCTCTTCTTCCAGCTATATGATTTCGATATTTATATAAAACCTTTAATGGTAATAATTAAATTTAGTTGAAAAATCACATAATAAAAGAAAGGAGGAGAATTAAGTGAAACACAAATTATATCTTCTGTTTCTTATAATTTTTATTAGTTTTTTATTAACAGGGTGTAACGCAAAATTTGACAATCAAGAAAATCCTGCTATAAAAGTCAATTTAACATTAAAAGCCTATCAGTTAGAACACCAACTCCGTTCTCTTTTCCAGGCCGGATATGAAAGCTTCATTAATATGGAACGCCTCGAGAAAACCAATGATTCATTTTCACAGATAAAAGAAATCCTCCGGATTAATATGGCAGTAACCGCCAGTAAAGATGTAATTGATAATTTTATAGAAAGATTAGATCAAATTGAAAAAGGCGGTGAAGGTGAAGTAACATTTCCTACTCATGAGGTGGTTAACAGCACAAGAATAATTGATCAGAAAACAAATGAGGCAGAAGTCGAATTGAAAGTAACCAGATATTTTCCAGCCAGAGAATGGAGTGGGGAAAAGTATAATAAAACTTTTTTATATAAAGTAAAATTATACAGAGAAAATAACATCTGGAAGATCAATAAGATAATTAATGAAGTGAAAGATTAAATTTTGCAGGAATAATAGAATATTTCTTGAATTAATATTTATAGTGATATATATCACAAAAAAATACTTTGTACCTTACTAATAAGGGAAACCGGGTGAAGACTTTGGATATCAAGAAAAATACTTTAACTGACAAAGAAAACTCCTTTGATAAAAACAGTTTTATGAAGGTATTAAGCGGTGCAAATGAAATCAAGAAAATCCTGGATTTTCTTCCAGTAGGGGTTGTTATTGTTGATACCAATAAAAAAATACATTATATAAACAATACTGCTCTTGAATTAATCAAAGAAGAAACAACAGAGAATATTATTGGACAAAAATGTTATAATATTATTTGTCCCAGTCACCAGGAAAACTGTCCTATTCTGGACCAGGGTCAGGAGATAAACTCCAGCAAGAAATTTATTTTAAATAAATATGGTCAAAAAATTCCTATCTTGAAGACCGTAATTAAAATTAAACATAAAAATGAAATCTTCTTACTTGAGGCTTTTAAAGATATAACTGAAATCAACCAGTATCAGGAAAAACTTAAATATTATGCCACAACAGATTCTATGACCGGGGTTTTTAATCGCAGAACCGGTATGCAAATGCTGGAAGATAAATTAAATATGATTAAAGACTGCAAAAAGAATTTAATTATCGGTTTCATTGATATTAATAATTTAAAAAAAGTAAATGATAATTTTGGACATAAAGAAGGAGATAAAATAATCGTTCAAACCACTAATATTTTAAAGGAGATATTGCGGGAATCAGATTTTATTACCAGAATCGGTGGTGATGAATTCCTGCTGGCCTTATTTAATTGCACTCTTGAAAATGTTGAAAAAATAGGTGAACGATTAAATAAAAAACTTAAACAGATTAATAATCAACAGGACAAACCTTACAGTATTTCAATGAGTATAGGTTTTGTTGAATGTCGGCCAGATAACAATAAAAAAATAAGGGACATTTTATCCGAAGCTGATAAAAAAATGTATGAAAATAAAGAAAAATTTAAAAGTAACGAGAAGGAATTTTTGCAGCAGCAAAAGTACATTATATATTAGACTTTAATCAGATATATCCAGGTATAAATCTAAAAGAAAAACAAATAATATACCTGGAGGTGTAAATAAATAAATGTTTAGACACGATAAAAAACTACTTCATGAAGTGAAGGTCGACCAGCCCAACCCCGCTTATGCTACAATGATGCAGGAACAGTTAGGTGGGGCAAATGGTGAGTTAAAAGCCGGTTTACAGTACTTTGCCCAGAGTTTTAGAATTCAGGATAAAGAAATTAAAGACTTATTCCTTGATATAGCAGCTGAAGAATTCAGTCATGCAGAAATGGTTGCAACTGCTATCAACCAATTAAACGGCCACAATGTAGCAAATACAAATGATACTGTCGGGCAGATTGAAGCCCAGGTACTGGGTGGATTATCTCCAATGATGGCAAATGCATCTGGTTCACCATTTACCGGTAACTTTATCAATGTAACAGGTGATATTGCTGCTGATCTGCTATCAAATATTGCAGCTGAGCAGAGAGCAAAAGTTGTCTATGAATATCTACACAGACAGATAGATGATAATGGTGTCCGGGAAACTATTGATTTCTTACTAAACCGGGAAGAGGCTCATAATGCATTATTCAGGGAAGCTTTAAATAAAGTACAGAATGACCAGAGATCATCTAACGATGATTTTGGTGTAACCGAGGATTCCAGATTGTATTTTGATTTATCTACTCCTGGTAGATACTTTGAAAACCCCTTCCCTACTCCTCCCTCATTCGATAATCCCAGACAGAAGCAGGAACAGGAACAACCGGTGCATAGTTAAAATAAGTTCATTTTATATTCATTAATGGGGCTGCCTAGTTTTGAGACAGCCCTTTTTGCAATTTACCTCGGTTTCCTTAACCTTTATATTTCATTTTTCTGCATCACTTCAATGAAATAAACTGCCAATTGAGGATCAAACTGACTTCCTGCGCATTTATTTATTTCCATTAAAGCTTCCCTCTTACATAAAGCATTTTTATAAAAACGTTTGTGTGTTATAACATCATAAGTATCGACTATAGCTATAATCCGCGATATAAACGGTATTTCTTTTCCCTTTATTCCATGGGGATAACCTTTACCATCCCATCTTTCATGATGAAACAATATTCCTTGTGCAACCTTATTTAATACCGGAACTTTCTTTGCTATCCTGTAACCTTTTTCTGAATGAACCTTAACCTTTTTATATTCTTTATCTGTCAATTCCCCTGGTTTTCTAAGAATATGCCCTGGAACTGCAACTTTCCCGATATCATGAAACTTGGCCAGTAGTTTTAAACTGTCCATTCTCTTTATATTAATATTTAATTTTTCCCCTAACTTTAAAACCATTGCTACCATCCTGTTTGAATGGTCATTAGTTTCCTGTGTTTTTTTGTGTAAGGTTGATTCCATTTTATATATTATCGAATTGGTGATTCTTTCACTTTCTGAAACACTCAGCTGAAACATATTGTTTAACCTCCGAAAATAGTTAATATTATAATTTATATTTTATAATTGAAACTGGTCTACCCTGTGTGCAAGTTTTTCAGATATATCGGCCAGCTGTTTTGCACCTGCTGCAATCTCTTCTGTAGCTGCACTCTGTTCTTCACCAGAAGCTGCAACTTCTTCCGCATTGGCTGCAGCCTGCTGACTGACAGCTGCAACGGATTCAATGGCCTCTTCAACCTTATCACTATTGGCCGCCATCTCCTGGGTACGGGCAGTGATTCCTTCAATCAATTCCATTAATTTTTCCGAAGCTTTATTTATCTTCTCAAATGAATCTTTTGTTTCCTTAATTGCAACAACACTATCGTTAACCGCTGTTCCTGTTTCATCCATCCTGGTAACAGTTTCAGAGATACTGACCTGTATATTACTTATTAAGCCCGTTATCTTCTCAGTTGCATCTGCAGATTCCTCAGCCAGTTCCCTTATTTCATCAGCAACAACACTGAATCCTCTCCCAGCTTCTCCAGCCCGGGCGGCTTCAATTGCTGCATTTAAAGCAAGTAAATTTGTCTGAGCAGCAATCCCATTGATCAACTCAACAATATCTCCTATCTGCTGTGAAAGGTCACCGAGAGAATCAATTGTATCTGCTACCTCTTTTGAATTTTCCCTGACATTATTTACTTTATCTACTGAAACTGAAATAGAACTCTCACCTTGTTCAATGTTTTTTATCACATATTCAGCCTGTTCACTCATCTCACCCGACATATTTCCAATCTCTTCTGCCTGGTCATTTAAACTTTCAATATTAAACTTAGTCTCCTCAATTTGAGCTGATTGCTCCTCTGCTCCTGAAGCTACATCCTGGATTGCACCACCGACCTGTTCCGAGGTTTCTCCCAACTGACCAGCAGAAGCAGACAATTCTTCACTAGAAGAAGCAACATTTTCCGAGATATCCGTAATTTCTTCTATCATTTCAATTAAACTCTTTCGCATTCTGTTTAAATTATTGGATAATCTTCCTATCTCATCTTTAGTTTTAACTTCCAGTGCTTCTATAGACAAATTACCATCTGCAATTTCCTGGGCAAAATCAACAGCATTAAGAATCGGCCTGGTCACTCTACTGGCAACAAAATATGCAATAATAACCCCGATCAGCACTGCAATAATGATTACATATAATCCTCTTTTAAACTGTTTATCTGACTGAGCAAATGCCTCCTGTGTTGATAACTGAACAATGGCTCCCCAGCCTGTCCTTGAGATCGGAACATAGGTAGCCAGTTTTTCCCCATTATATGTATATTCTTCTGTACCGGTATTACCAGCAATTACTTTCTTTACCGGGTCCAGGTCACTGAGATCGGTCATATCTTCAACCATTTTCTGGTCAGGGTGACCGATTACTTGCCCGTTTTTATCTACAATCAAGGCATAGCCGGTTTCACCGGGATTTATTTTTCCTGTCAGCTGGCTAAGAGTCTTTAAACTGAGTGAAGCACTGAGTACACCAACAATATTATTCCCATTATTAATTGGCCTGGCGTAAATAACAGCTGGAAAGTCCGTCTTTTTATCTATTGTAACATCTGAAAAATAAGCCTCTCCTCTTACAGCCCGTTTAAAAAATTCATCCCCGGCATCACTTTCTAGCTGCCCAGAGCTTGAAAATATGTCCTTGCCATTTTTATCCATAACATCAATACTATTTATAAATGTATTGGTTTTAACCGTCTCTTCCAGAATATCCTTCATTCTGGCTTGATCCATACTTTGAACAACATCAGATTCAGATAATATCTTTATTAAATTTTCATTAAACACGACATTTTTAGCTACTTGATCACTTAAACTTACTGCCAGATTCATATTACTATCATAAACTGTCTGTTTACTGTTTTTCCTATTACCGGTTATAGTAATATAACCATATATCACCAGTGGAATAGCCATCAGCACAGCAATTATAATGACAAGCTTAAGCTTGAAACTATTAAAGATTTTCATTAAATTTCCTCCTTATATGATATATTACATAGACAAACAGACATACATTTTATATAATAACATTGGTCTGTTTCCAATAATAACCTTTTCCTGTTGATTTTTAAGAAACTTTTACTATATTTTCCTGTTGATTTAATATTTTTCGTTTCTTTTTGTGCAACTTTTTTACAAAAAAAAAGGGGGTAAAATATTTGATTAAATTATTTTCTCAAAGATTAAAAAAAGAACGTCTAAAAAAAGAACTAACCCAGCAGGAACTTGCCGATATTTTAAATATAGATAAGAGTACTATCTGTAAATATGAAAATGGTTACTCTCTACCCAGTATAGAAAGGTCTATTCAAATCTCTAATTACTTTAATATCAGTCTGGATTATCTAATGGGAATTACAGATATCAGAAAGCAAGCCTCATTACCTCCTTATTTACAGGATCTACTATCAAAAGAAAATTATAAATACCTAAAAGTAGCCCAAAAATTAAAAGAAGAGAATATAAGCCTGGATATATTGGATGCAATCCTGAATTTTTATAGTGACCTACAGAAAAACAATTAGTAAATTTATCCTATTCTAGCAATCACCTCTCATACATTTCTATAAAAGTCACAATATCCCTTCTTTTTTCATGGATTAATTTAAGTTCATATTTCATTAGGACAAAAGTACTATTTTTATGAGAAGTAAAAATAGTACGTGCTCTTGATTTATGCAACATTTTATGTTATAATTGTAAAAATCATTTTAAAAGCAAAGACGGGAATTAAGCCATCCCTGAGCTGAATTCTGAAAGGTATACCCGATTAAGAATCTCCGGTAGTTCCGTTATTAACTGCGAGTATGATCTTTATAAATACTCCACGAGGCTAACTTAGAAAAAGCCGGGTGGTACCGTGTCGATGACGCCCCTGCATCTTGCAGGGGCTTTATATTTTTCAAAATAACTCATCAGGAGGTAATCAGGATGAAAAAACTATTTGCAAGCCGTGTAAAAAATCTGAAAAATAGTGAACTGGGTGACTTAATGAGGTTAATCGGCAGAGATGAGATAATCTCTTTTGCCGGTGGTATTCCCTCTGCTGATATATTTCCAGTCGAAGAACTGGGTGAGATTACTGCTGCTCTGTTAAAAGACTGCAGCAAAGAAATCTTCCAGTATGGAAGTACTGAGGGAAATGAAGGCTTGAAAGAATATCTTGTAGAATATCTGATAGAAAATGGTATCAATACAGATATCTCCGAATTAATAATTACAAGTGGTTCCCAGCAGGCCCTTGATTTAATTAGTAAGGTATTTATAAATCCTGGTGATAGAGTTGTAGTTGAAAAACCAGGTTATGTCGGAGGAATCGGGGCCATTAAGAGTTATGAAGCAGATATTATATCAATCGAAATGGAAGCTGACGGTATTAATGTCCCTGAACTGGAAACACATTTAAAAGAACTAGCAGACGAAAAACAAAAAGTTAAATTTATCTATCTGGTACCAGATTATTCTAATCCCTCAGGGGCAAGGTTATCTCCTGAAAAAAGAGTACGTATACTCGAACTGGCTGAAAAATATAATTTCTATATTATAGAAGATACACCTTATAGTGAACTAAACTACTATGACGATGGTATGGAATATATGAAAAAGCTCGACCTCAATAACAGAGTAATTTTACTGGGGAGTTTCTCTAAATTCTTTGTTCCAGGCTTAAGAATCGGCTGGATATGTGGGGATCCTCAATTAATTAATCTTCTGGGTAGAGCCAAGCAGTACACAGATCTAGCCTCCAGCAGTATCGGTCAAGCAATCTTATATGAGGCCAGGAAAAAAGATTTACTTAAAACCCAGGCAAAGAAGATTCTACCCTTTTACCGTCAGAGGCTGGAAACTATGGCCGAAGCTTTAGATAAGTATTTCCCGGAAAACACCAGCTGGCATACTCCTCAGGGAGGATTTTTCTTCTGGGTAAAACTGCCGGATTATATTAACAGCCGGGAACTACTGAATGTGGCTATCGATAATAATTTGGCTTTTGTTACCGGAAGTGCCTTTTTTGATAAAGTTGAAGATGGTTACCAGTACATGCGTTTATCATTTTCCGATACACCACCGGATAAAATAAAAAGAGGAATAAAAAACCTGGGCAAATTAATCAGAAATTATTAATTTATAATTAGTTCCTGAAAATTGTATATTAAAACGGAAAGGAGCAGCCTTGAGAGAATAGGGCTTCTCCTTTTCTTTATAGAAATTCTATGTACTGAAAATCTACTTACTGAAAGACAGCTGTTCTTATTCCTTTTCCGGTATTATCGGTAAAAGTACATATGGGTTTTTAGAACTGGAAAAATGTAGTGTAGTCTGCCCCTGATAAATATCAGTATCCCGGTCTCTGGGGTCATTATGCAGGAATGGCCCACATCCCAGGAGTTCATTCTTAAAATTAGAAAGGGCCTGACCGGTATTTTTAGCATATACATAGTCATTACCACGGACCGATAAAGCCGCCCTATATCCAGCCGGAACTACAATCGAAGTAGGCCAGATCTCAATATCTAACTCAACCGGTTCCCCTGGAGTCAAAGGCTGAATTTCATCATGTGTATGATAAGGTCGATAAAATTTTGTTAACTCAGGGTCCAGTTTCCGATGTGAAGCCCTGAGCCAGCCCTGACCTACTGGGGTATGAGGGTCAATTGCTCCCTGGAAGGTAACTTCACGCATATCAGGAGTAAAGACCCTGAAAACCAGAAACAGATCAGTATCAGAAGTACTTGAAGAAACAAATAATTTGGCAGCCAGCGGTCCAGTAATTTCTGTCTTCTCAGCGAGGGGTTCTGAAACAAAAGTAAGACCGTCACCGGTGGTGTCAAAAACAAGCTCATCTTCCTGTCCGGATTTTTCAACTGAGAGCATATTTCCAGACGGCTGTAGATAAAATTTAGTCCATTCTGTCCCGGCCAGAGGCCATTCATCTTCATGCCTTTCCTTAAAAGTTCCATCATCCTGCCTGACCTGTAGCTGAACCCTGGGTTGTTCTTCCCAGTTATTCTTTTCACCTTTCAAAAAATAAGCAAAGAATCTTTTCTGCAGGTCCCGGCCGTAATCAGTATAAAAATGGGTCCAGTGTTCAATACCGTGAGCTTCCAGCCATTTTTGTTCCGAAGCCGCCCGCATAAAACCTTCAAAATTACCCCTGGTATGTAGACCCTGACCACCCCAGTTAGCAGCTGACAGTAAGGGCACCTTAATCTTTTCCCAGATTGGCGAACGTTCTTGATGATATTTATCATCAAGCGGATGGGACAATATTTCTTCTCCAAAATAACAGCGATTTTCTTCAAGTTCCTTTTCCGATAGAGTTTCATCACCACAGACTAAATCTCCAGTGACAATATGGCGCGGTCCCCGTTCTCCCAGACCGTACTGAACACTTTTAACCTGAACATCATACCAGTTATCCCAGAAGGTGGATAATATACCTCCATGATGGGTTGAATCACGGTACCAGTCTGCAGCACCTTCCCAGATACACATTGCCTCCAGATGTGGAGGTTGTAATGTAGCGACCAGCCATTGATTCATAGCATAATAAGATATCCCATTCAGTCCTACCTTGCCTGTTGACCAGGGCCGAGTTCCAGCCCATTCGATACATTCATATAAATCCCTGGTTTCACGGGGAGAAAAATGTTGTATATATCCTGGTGACCTACCACATCCCCGGGAGTCTACTCTGACAACTATATAACCATCAGGTACCCATTTTTCAGGATCAACAACTTCCCAGTTCTGATACTTGTTAGTAGATCCATAAGAAACATCAGGGTGTTCTTCTATCATTCTGTTCCAGGCACTTGGATATCCTTCCTGAAAAGCAAGCCCCTTGGCATAGGGACCGTAACTTATTAAAACTGGATATTTCTTTTCTACAAGAGGGCGAAATATATCTGCACTGAGCACCAGTCCATCATCCATTTCAATACCAAGATTCCATTCAATTCTCATTCCGTCACGAATTTCACTACGGGTTTTTCCCATCTTGTTTGACCTCCTTGCTTTAACTTACTTCCTTGTACTTCCAGACATGTTCTTTGTTATAATATTTATACATGTTATTAAATTATCCTTTTTTTGAACATAAATATTTTTCACATTATTATTAAATTAATTTGAAATCAATTTAAAAATAATTTTTTTGATAATCTTCTTGTATTTTAAATAACAACTAGATATAATTAAATGAGTTATTTTTTACATATTATTTTTGGAAAGGAAGACGTGCAAATGG
Source organism: Halanaerobiales bacterium (assembly GCA_016278435.1). Taxonomy (GTDB): domain Bacteria; phylum Bacillota; class Halanaerobiia; order Halanaerobiales; family JADQBU01; genus JADQBU01. The sequence goes on along the minus strand of JADQBU010000304.1, from coordinate 4,603 downwards.
AATTGTTACTATTACCCTTTAAATTTGTCTGGTTTATCTTATTTGCCCTGCTGGGTTTTTTCCTGATCCTCTTAAAAATCGGATTGGGATTAGTCATGGTCTTATTTACTGTGGGAGGCTTATTTCTTTTAATAACACCTCTTTTTCCGATAGGAATCGGAATTTTATTTATAATAATACTGATAAAAGTTATAAAAAAATAAGAAAAAGACTGGAGAAAAAATCTGATATTATCCCCTTATAGTAAACAGGGGGCAATTCTGATATGCTCCAGTCTTTTTTTCCATTTCACACTTTCTTTCCTTTCTTAATCAGAGCAAATAATTCAGAACGACTTCACAAAAAGCCCTGACACCAGTGGGAAGTATATCCTCATCGATCAAATACTCAGGATTATGAATGGAACTGGTGATACCCTTTACTTCATTCCGGGTTCCAAGGAAAAAATATACACCTGGAATTTTCTGCTGAAAGAGGGAAAAATCTTCTCCTCCCATCGAAGGCCTGACTGATTCAATGACCTTATCTTCACCGAAGGAAGCTTTTAAAATATTTATTACTTCTTCAGTTAAATCAGGGTCATTCACAGTTGCAGGAATACCATCATTGTAGTTAAATTCATATTCACCCCGTGCTCCCTGGCAGTAACCGGCAGTTACTTCTTCCATCCGCTTGATAATAAACTGGCGAACTTCAGGATTAAATGTCCTGACCGTACCACTCAATTCTGCTTTATCGGGGATAATATTGTAAGCTGTACCTGCATTTAACGTACCCACGGTAATAACAGCCGTTTCCAGAGGATCAATTTCACGGCTCACTATCTTCTGCAGGTCATCAATTATATTTGCTGCTATGACTACCGGGTCAACTGTCTGGTGGGGAACAGCTCCATGTCCACCCTTACCCTTAATAGTAATAGTAAACTTATCTGCAGCTGCCATAATCGGACCTTTTTTGATACCTATCAACCCAGATTCCAGATCCGACCAGTTATGCAAACCGATTATTGCATCAACAGCAGGACCAGCTAAAACCCCATCATCGAGCATAGCCCGGGCCCCGGCCAGGGTCTCTTCACCTGGTTGAAATATAAATTTAATCTTTCCCTTGATCTGGTCTTTATACCGGGAAAGTATTTTTGCAGCCCCCAGTCCAATGGCTATATGGCTATCATGACCACAGGCATGCATTCTGCCCTTGTTCCTGGAAGCAAAATCCAGTCCGGTCTGTTCTTCTAACGGTAGGGCATCGATATCAGCCCTGATCCCGATAGTTTTCCCGGGACCATAACCCGTTAAAACACCGACTACCCCTGTTTTACCGATACCGGTTTTAACTTCCAGTCCCAACTCTTTTAAATAATTAGCAATCTTTTCTGCCGTTTCTTTTTCTTCAAATCCCACTTCTGGACATCTGTGAAATTCTCGTCTTAATGTTACTAATTCTTCCTTTATCTTCTCTATTTCTTTTTTTAGATTTCGCATACAGAGTACACCCCTCATATAAAAATGATAGAAAATAATAGACGATTTACCCGGTAATTCCTGGCTAAATATTATAAAACAGGCAAAAAGCCCACCCTCACGATAAAAGATGGGCTATTTAATATATTATCCATTAATTTGATTATTAATCAACAGGAACCCTTGATTGTTCAACAAACTTATTAACGTGTTCCTCATCATGGGGTTCTGTTGCTAAACTGACAACTACCATAACTATTGTATTAACAATTAATCCCCAGATACCGGCGTGAACTCCCAGGGGTGAAGATGTAAAGACAGAGAAATAAGTGTTGACTATAACCCCTGCCAGCAGACCCCAGATAGCTCCCTGTTTAGTGGCCCGGGGCCAGAAGAAAGTTGCAAATACAAGTGGGAAGAACTGAACGATCGAGCCGTAGGCTCCCAGTAACAATGCTACCAGTGATTGACCACCGAAAACTGCTATATAATAGGCAATCGCTGTAAAGACAACTACAGCAATTCTGGTTACTTTTACTGCCTCTTTATCTCCTATATCACTATTGATCACTTTTTTGTGAAAGTCCATGGTGTAAACCGAGGCTGCCCCGTGAGTAATAGTATCTGATGATGACATAGCTGCCGCCAGTGTGCCTGCTGCAATCACTCCCAACCAGAAGGGAGATAAGCCAAGTTTAGTGACCATGGTCGGTAATATCTGGTCAGCTGCTCCCAGTGAAGACGGGTCAACAACACCTATGCCGGAAAATCCGATAAATAAAACAGGAACGATGAAAATTGCAAATGTAGGGTAAAGAGTAATTGTACGTTTTAAAGTTTTTTCAGATTCCGTTGTATAGGCCTTCATGAATAAATGAGGCCACATGGTGAAGCCCAGTACAGAAACCAGAACTGCGGTACTGAAAGCTGTCCAGGACATCTGAGGTGCTCCAATCAGGAGATGAGTTGGTTTCATCTCTGCAATCTTCTGGAACATGGGACCAATACCACCATGGAATTTAAACGGCAGCCAGAGTCCCAGTATCCAGGCCATTATTAACATAAATAAACCCTGGAGTACATTGGTCCAGGCTACACCGCGGACACCACTGGTTAAAACATAGATGGCAACAATCGCATAAGCAATTAAGGCTCCCAGCCAGAAGGGAATTAACCCATCTGTTGTAACATTTAAAACATAAGCCATACCTTTTAACTGTAGAGCAATATATTGAATAAATGCCAGGATACTGACAACAGCCATTAATGCTGATAAACCCTTTGATTCAAATCTATCAGAAACCAGCTCAGCCTGGGTCACATAATTATAGCGACGGGCCATCCTGTAAGCTTTTGTACCCCAGACCAACCAGGGAATTAAACCAAAAGCACAGTAAGCCATAATATAAAATGAAGCTGCTCCCCGGGAAAAGGCCCATCCCGGACCACCAAGGAAAGCAAAGGCACTGAAAATAGCACCACCCATCAAGAAATACATGACAAATAGATTCAAGTTTCCACTCGCTGCTACATATTCTTGAATACCTTTATCCCTTTTAACTCCAGCCCTTATTCCTGTAAACAATACAATTACAAGATAAAATGCAACTACCAACAAAACAGTTACTGAAGCACTCAATAAAAACACCTCCTTCTCTTTGATTATTTAAATTCCTTATGTTCCTGATTAAATTTAATAAGTAAACCAATAAAGAGAATAATTATCCAGAGAGCAATCCAGAACATAGAAAACGGCATACCTAATACCAGGGGATATACCCGGTTAGCAATTAAATAACCCGGCCAAACCTGGGCAATAAAAGTTATCAAAAAAAAGATAAACCAGAATATTGTCCGCTTTTTGTTCTGGTCTTTTTCTTCCTCTGAAAATAACTTTAACTTATTATCCATGGTTTCACCCCCTTTATATATTATCTATATTCACAATATACTATTATATTTTTATTTTACCAGAAATTATTTTTTAAGTCAAAATAAACGCAATTTTCTATCACTTGTATTAAAAATAAAAACCCCACATAAATATGCAGAGTTTTATTTTAGACTATTACCGGTCAATTTCATAAAAACTGCTGCCAATGTGGCCTCCTGGGAATGAATCTTTACTATTTCGGCCTTATCCCTGATTTTATCCAGAAGATATGAGAGCATCTGGTCACTTTTAACCTCGATATCAACAAATAAACCGCTCGTTTGTATTATCTGCTGTTCAAACTGATTCAGAATAAATTTACACTCCTTATCACCAGAGCATCTTACCGAAATGCGAACCCCCGGTATCCCATATTTTTGTTTTAATAAATCCGGATTTTCTAGCGCCACAATCCGGCCCTGGTCAATAAAGGCTACCCGGTCACAGAGTTCATCAGCTTCTTCCATGTAATGGGTAGTCAAGAAAACAGTTTTCCCTCTTCTTTTAAAATCACGGACTGCTTCTCTAATAAAGTGGGCAGAAGTTGGGTCCAGCCCACTGGTGGGCTCATCAAGTATCAATAACTCCGGGTCATTGAGCAGAGCCCGACAGATTAAAAGCCTCTGTTTCATACCCCGGGAATAGTTTTTTACCAGACGGTTTCTGGCCTTATTCAGTTCAAAATCATGGAGTAGTTCCCTAACTCTTTCCTTCCCAATATTATATAGGCCGGCAAAAAAATTGAGATTTGTTTCACCTGAGAGCCTTTCATAGAGATTACTCTCCTCAAAAACGATACCCATCCGCGGAGTCATTTCACCCCGTTCTTTTCCCAGTACCAGGCACTTACCGGAGGTAGGACGGCTTAGTCCGCAGATAATCCGGATAGTACTGGTCTTACCTGCTCCATTCGGTCCCAGAAACCCAAAAATTTCACCCTCATATACTGAAAAAGAGATATCCCGGACAGCTTCCACATTTTTATATTTCTTCTTTAAGTTTTTTACTTCAATAACATTCTTCATCTTCACTGCTCCCATTTATTATATCTTAATTGCCGGTTTCTTCTTCAAAATTTATCGTCATTCCCTTTTAACATGAAGATATTAGCCAGGAAAAGTTAGCCTTCCTGTTGTCTGTCCACAACCGACGGGTCCCAGAGTAGATATATTTCCGGATCTTCCCCCACTACTTCTCTGGCCAT
>JADQBU010000038.1 GCA_016278435.1 Halanaerobiales bacterium | reverse complement strand
TAAAAATTAATCACCTACCTCTCTTTGACATTAAATCGAGAAAAGCTATTTACTTTAAAATTATGTTAGTCCAGAGAACATGTCTGAAAATACTTTAAGACTTTAAAGTATTCATCAACATATATTTATTATATATTTTCTTAAATAATGTGTCAAATATATGTTAGGTTAATTTCCATTTATTTATATTTTATTCAATCTGGCTCAAATCATAAGGTGTTTCCTGATAAACATAGTAATTTAACCAGTTTGCGTAAAGTAAATTAGCATGGCTCCTCCATTTTACTACCGGATCCTTTTCTGGATTATCAGCTGGAAAATAATTTCTGGGGGGCTCAATATTCATTCCAGACTTCAAATCCCTTTCATATTCCCCTTTTAGTGTATCTTCATTATATTCTGAATGACCGGTCACGAAAACCCTGCGCTGATCTTTGCTGACTGCAATATAAACCCCGGCTTCAGATGAATAGGATAATAATTCAAGTCGGTCTTCATTTATAATATCCTCTCTCCTGATCTCGGTATGGCGGGAATGAGGTACATAAAACTTATCATCAAAGCCCCGCAATAATCTGGTATGTTTTTTGCAAATATAATGGGCAAAAACCCCGAACATTTTAGCAGGTAGATTATACTTGGGTATACCATAAAAATGGTATAGCCCGGCCTGGGCACCCCAGCAGATATAAAATGTAGAGAATACATTATGATTACTCCAGTCCATAATCTCAACAAGTTCATCCCAGTAATCAACTTCATTAAATTCAAGGTGTTCAACCGGGGCCCCGGTAATAATCATACCATCAAATTTTTCATTTTTCACCTGATTAAAGGTTTTATAATATTTTATTAAATGCTCACTGGAAGTATTCTTCGATTCATGGGTAACCGGATGGAGCAGTTCGATATCCACCTGTAGAGGCGAATTACCGAGCAGACGCAGTATCTGAGTTTCTGTTTCAATCTTGTCAGGCATCAGATTCAAGATTAATATTCTCAGTGCCCTGATATCCTGATGAACCGCCCTCTCCTCCGGCATAAGAAACATATTCTCTCTTTCCAGGGTCGCAACTGCTGGTAAGTCATCTGGTATTTTTATTGGCATTATTAATTCCTCCTGTTAATATTATAAATTCAAATTAATCCTGGATTATTTCTTTCTAAAAGTTAACCGAAGCCAGTGCATAATCAAGGTCTTTTTTGAGATCATCAACATCTTCCAGCCCCACTGAAAGCCTTATCAGATCAGGAGTTACACCCGTATTTATCTGTTCTTCCTCAGTTAACTGCTGATGAGTAGTACTGGCCGGATGAATGGCCAGGGTTTTTGCATCTCCAACATTGGCCAGATGTGAGATAAGCTTTAAACCCTCAATAAATTTACGGCCGGCTTCCTTACCACCTTTAACCCCAAAGGTAAGCATTGCCCCATAACCAATCTTAAGATACTTGCTGTTCTGTTCATAAGTGGGATGGTTTTCAAAACCGGGGTAATTAACCCAGCTTACCCGGTCATCTGTTTCCAGAAATCTGGCAATTTCCAGGGCATTTTCACAGTGTCTTTCCATCCGTAAACTCAGGGTCTCTAATCCCTGGAGCAAAAGAAAAGAATTAAAGGGGCTGGGGCAGCTGCCGAGGTCTCTTAACATCTGGACACGGGCTTTGACAATATAGGCTGAGTCTGAGAATCTTTCCTTATAATTAATGCCATGATAGCTGGGGTCAGGTTCAGTCAATTCCGGAAAGTTACCATTGTCCCAGTCAAACTTGCCGCTGTCCACAATAATTCCCCCGATAGAAGTCCCATGTCCACCGATAAATTTGGTAGTAGAATGAATAACAATGTCAGCGCCATATTCAAATGGTCTGCAGAGATATGGGCTGGCAAATGTATTATCTACAATCAGGGGGATACCTGCATCATGAGCAATCTTACTTAATTTCGTAAAATCCGGTACTTCCAGACCAGGGTTCCCGATTGTTTCCACATAGAGGGCCCTGGTCTTATCAGTTATTTTCTCCTTGAAACTGCCCGGATCTGTTGATTCTGCAAATCTGACTTTGATGCCCATCTTATCAAAGGTATATTTAAATAATGTATAAGTGCCTCCATAAATCGAACTACCACTGACTATCTCCTGGCCATGTTTTGTAATATTCAGAAGGGCAATTGTTTCCGCTGCCTGACCGGAAGATAGGGCCAGGGCACCTACACCACTCTCAAGTGCAGCTACTCTCTTTTCCAGAACATCGGTTGTAGGATTCATTATCCGGGAATAGATATTGCCTTCTTCTTCAAGCGCAAATAACCGGGCCGCCTGATCCGTATCCTCAAAAACAAAAGATGTAGTTTGATAAATCGGAACTGCCCTTGACCCTGTACAGGGATCTACTTTCTGTCCACCATGAATTGATAAAGTATTAAATCCAATTGTCATTATTATTCCTCCTAAATTTTTTTGATAAAAAAAACCTTCCCTGAAAGGGGAAGGAGTTTTACCACCGTTCCTCTTATCTTTCAGAAATTAAAATCTGCAGGATTTAGCACCGTACAGCTGGTAATAACTGCGGTTGCCGGGTTTCAAAGGGCCAGTCCCTCCACCTCTCTTGATAAGCGGAAATTCTTTTTTTTATTATGCTGTTTTCATACTTAATATTTCTATAAATCTTAACATATTATAATTCTAATGTCAAGTAATTTTATAGATTTATGTTAAATTTGTTTTCAGCAATATTGATTTTCCTAGAAAAATAACCGCCATTCCCGGCAAGTAAACCCTAACTACGAGCCCATCTAATCAATTCCCGGAAGGAGGCATTCTTACCATACATCAGCATCCCCACCCTGAATATCTTGGCGGCCAACTTGACCAGGAGATAATTTGTTATCAGTAAAATCAAAATGGTAAATCCAATCTCCCAGGCCGGTGGTGTACTGAATCCCAGTCTCAGCAGCATTGTTGTTGGAGTTGTAAAGGGAATAAATGATAGTATCCTGGCAATTGTACCCCCGGGGTTACTGACTATGGCACTGGCAAAATACACTGGAATAATTGGTATAATAACCAATAGACCGGTGGACTGTGTTCCGGCCTGAGCCTCTTTCATACCAGCTCCCACAATGGCATTGATACTGGCTGTCAGGATAAAACCCAGGAAAAAATAAATCAACATATAAACAGTTTTTATATTCAATAGTGGTAAAATTGAAATATCCAGAAAATAATTTGCTAAAAGAAAAGCCGAAACACCCCAGATGGTAATCTGGATAGAACCGAGAACCCCGTAACCAATCACCTTGCCTGTCATCAGACTGTTAGCAGATATCGAAGACAGGATAAGTTCTACAATCCGGTTGCTCTTTTCCTTGATAATACTCTGCATCAATGTACCACCGGAAAACATGGAGGCAAAAACCATCAACATGGTTAGACCAAGCGGGAGAAACATATTACCCATACTTCCGGGGCCTGCTCCGGTTTCATTTCCGACTAGGGTTCTGGCATTGATTTCTACATTTCTAATTAATGGGTATATTTCTTCTGGTAGATAACCCTTTGCTCTTAATCTTCTGTCTGTAATGATGGGGTTCAAAATTCTGCTCAAGGCGTTTTTTTCCATCCCACCAATATCAGTAAAATAATAATCGACCTGATTCTCTGACAGCACTTCTGCTGGAATCACCAGAATTCCATCAAGTTTATCTTCCTTTATAATCTGACTATAATTCTTGCTCTGATTATCTTTAATTACCCTGACTTCATAATTCTTTTTAGCAAATCCAGCCTTGATCTCATCCAGTAAAATCCCACTTCTATCAATAACCCCGATTGTTAAAGTTTCAGGGGCTGTATTTCGCGAAGAAAAATAACCAACAACTCCCCCGATTAAAAGCATTAAAACCGGAATCAGAAAAGTCAAAACCAGGAATGTCTTACTCCTGATCATCTTTTTTATTTCCCATCTGGCTACCTTGAAACTATCCTGCATATTTTTTCTCCCCCCTTACTTTACTCACAAATATTTCGTGTAAAGAAGGTTTAAGTATCGAAATCTCTTCAATTTCAATATTATCCAACATTTTCTTGATAAATCTTTCAGCACTTATCTCAGCCGGCAGACTAAAAGTGACTGTGTCATTTTCAATAGTCAGATTATTTAATTCCTTAATCCGTTTGAAATAATCTGTTTCTCCCCCGACCTTTATTTTCACCTTTTTCTCCCCGAATTCATCTTTTATTTGATCAATTTCCCCAAATAAAACTTTTTGTCCATGATTAATCATAAAGATTCTATCACACAATTCCTCAACCATGTCCATACGGTGTGACGACAAGAGGATTGTCGTACCCCCAGAACCAAGTTCTTTTATTATCTTTTTAAATAAGTCCTGATTGACAGGATCCAGGCCGGAAAATACCTCATCAAACACAATCAATCTGGGTTTATGAATAATGGATATTATAAACTGCACCTTCTGCTGCATCCCCTTGGACAGATCCTCAATCCTATGGTTAGCATAATCACTTAATGCCAGAACATCCAGCCATTTGAGTGCACTCCTACGTGCCTCCTCCTGCTTCATACCTTTTAAATCAGCAAAATACAGGATTGTTTCCAGGACCAATGTATCATCATAAATACCCCGTTCTTCCGGCAGGTATCCTATCTTTCTTTTATCCAGCAGCCCTTTATCCAGTTCAATCTGACCTGAGTCCGGTTCAAAGATGCCCATTATCATTCTGATAACTGTTGTTTTACCTGCTCCATTGGGACCAAGTAAACCCATAATTTCTCCCTGGTTAACAGTAAAGGAAATATTATCAACTGCCCTTTGTTCATTAAAATTCTTATTTATCTCCTTTACCTTTAAAATTGTGTTTACCATAAGTCTACACCTCTCGGATTGTCATCATATTGAATCTCTTATAAAGTATTTTCTGGTCTTTACAATAAAATAAACTGCTATCAGACTAAGGATAAAGAACAAAATTTCCGCAGCCCAGATCGGTAGATTGGTTAACTGTACATAGGCGGCAGGAATATCTACAATCCCGTGCAGTAATATAGCATAAAGTAGAAAAATTTTTCTTTTATTGACCACAGCATATAATATAATCAAGGAAAAAGCAATATGGAAGGTATAAGCAAATAATCTTTCAATCCCGGCCGGAAAAAAAGACATAAAATTACTACCCGGGCCTGTTAAAGCGTGTTTTACTTGCTCAGCCGAACCAGCCGGCAGCTTATCTCCCATCGATTCTAAAAATCTGCCCTGGTTTATCATAATAGCAAAAATCAGCAGCTGAATGTTATTAACTCCTACCAGGAGAATTGCCTCCAGTCCCGCGTGGCCCAATCCAAAAGCTACGCCGTTCTTCCACTGCAGTTTATCTTTAAGTAGATACCTGAATCCCAGAAACCTCCCGGTTTCCTCAAAAAGACCGGCAGTTAAAGCCAGAAATAAAGAAGGCAGCAGGGCAACTGAAGTAATAGTCCGGAACCATTCCTGGGCAGTTATGTACTGGATCAGGGGAATACGCAGAACTATCTGAGTAATAAAAAATGTCATAGCTCCTACCAGTACAGCCAGTAATGATATTCTATATTTTCGATATAGATAAATAATCAAAATCACTGGTAGAAAAACACTAAAAACTATGTTAGAGATTAGCCCTATAAAAATACCTGTTTTTACCATTTTAACTTTACCTTTCCTTTCTAAAATTTACTGGTTAATATTATCCTTTCACTATATACTGATAATTATTGATAATATCGGAAATTTTAAATTAGTTTCAGATTTCAAATGAACCTCAGATGATATTGAATCCCTTTACTGGAAAAAATTTAAGCCACTATATCTCCAGAAATTCGGTCTTGATTTTATACCGTCCCCCGGTTCTGGACACAATTAATTCCCGGTATTTTTCCAGTTGAGATTCCTCTCTGGTTATCCCGCTTTTAAAGTCAAGGATTACAATCTCACCCTTTTCATCACTCAATAATAAACGGTCTATCCGGTAAGTTTTATCTTCAGCATCCAGTTCATATTCATTAAAAACCTGCCAGTAGTCTGCAAAATAGTGGGGATTATCTTCAATAAATTTTTCTACTCGCCTGATAATTTGCCCGGTCCTTACCGGCCCCAGAATATTGCCATACCTGGCCAGAACCATTTCCCGGGCATAATCCAGTTCATCCTGCCGACCATAAGTAATATATTCCATAAAATAGTGGATAGCCAGACCTTCAATCCGGCTTATCTCCTTACTCAGATTCATATTAAAATCCTTTTTGTTGTTTATCTCCCTGATCTTTCCCTCCGGAATTTCATCTAACTTAAAGTATGAACTTAAATCAGGTAACGAGATCTCTTCAATCTGTATCTCTTCTGATTTCACAGTAAAATTACCCAGTTTAATTCCGTCCACTAACTCTGCCAGAGTCTGCACATCAGCTCCCTGTAAGACTGCTTCTTCATAGAAATTATAACTACCATTCTGCCAGCTGTATCCATCAAGTTCCAGTTTGCAGGGTCCTTCAATATATAAAATCAGATTCTTTTCTGCTCTGGTCAAGGCTACATAGACATTATTAATTTCTTCCATCAGTTCTTTTCTATCCCTGTCTTCTGCAAAATCATATCCCAGATGCTCAAATAATATCTGATAACTAGATTTAGTCAGTAGATAATCTTCTATCTGTCGATAATCATCATCAAATTTTACATATAAGTCCATAGTAACTCCCCGGTATCCTTGTCTGTAACCCGGATTCCAGTAAAAGAATACGGTTTCAAAAGATAAACCCTTTGCCTTATGAATGGTAATCAACTTGACTGCTTCCTCTTCCTTGATACCGGCCTGTTTTAATTCACTTCTATCCTTATTCTCCTCAATATATTCCAGAAATTCTGGCAAGGAGTTAAATCTCCTCATTAATTCAAAGAAATAATAAATGTTTTTTAGAGCACCGTTATTATCTTTATATTGACTGATAACACCTGATTTATTTATCAACTGGCTGCTTAACTCACTGTATTCCAGGTCTTTAAGTTCCATGACAGAAGATAATATATTCTGGACTCCACTTTCCTCCAGTGTAATCTCTACACCCTCAATATACTTTTCTGTCCTTTTCTTATTTCTAAGCAAATATTTCAGGGTTCTATTATTGACCCCAACTATCTGGCTCCGTAGAAATTTCAGTAGATTAAAATAATCCCGGTAACATAGATAATGTAATAAAAAATATAGTGGTTTAATCGCCTGATGTTCCACCAGATTATCTTTACCCTCCAGAATATAGGGTATTCCCTGTTTATCCAGTTCTTCAGCAATAGACGATAATTCTTTATTGGTTCGGGCCAGGATACATACATCATTTAAAGTAGGTATTTCTGCAATACGGGTTGCGATCTTATCCTGCAAATTTCTGGTCACTCTGTCGTAAAGATTAATTGTTTTCTGTTGAATGTCCTCACTCTTTTTACTGAAGACTTTAGTATCTGTTTTAGTTACACAGCCATTGCCCCCGATTAATACTTCAACATATCCTTCATCTTTACTTTCCAGATTAGATGCTTTCTTATATTCCCAGTCAATCTGTAGGTTGAGGAAAAAACGATTGACAAATTCCATAACATCACTTTCACTCCGGTAACAAGTAAGTAGGGATTCAGTCTCTCCCTTTATCATCCGGTCGATGTTAGAAAATAGCTCTTTCTCTCCCCCGCGCCAGCCGTAGACAGACTGTTTTTCATCACCTACTATAATCACATTCTCTGTCTTCTCGAGTAGAGGTTTTAGTATTTTCCACTGCAATATACTGGTATCCTGAAATTCATCAATAAAAAAGCAGCTGATATCACTAAAATAATCGCTAGCTGCAGAACTAAGTTCTTCCAGACGCAGATATTTATAGGTGTAATTACTGATATCTGTGTGAGTAAATGTTTTATCCCGGAACTTTAATTCATCATAAATAGCAAATATCCTGGAGGAAAAATTAAAGATTTCTTCTTCATATGGTATCATTTCCCGATTAAATATGGCGGCTGCTAACTGCTGCCTGAACAATTGGTAAGTAGTTGTTAATTCCTCCTTTATTTCAGCAAAATCTTTACCCCTTATTTGATTTCCATTCCAAAATGTCTCCTTAAAAAATAATCTATTATTTTTAATGATAATTTCTTTCCTTGCTTCTTTATTGTCGTGTTTACAGTAATCTACCAGTAATGTCTTGAACTTTTTGATGTAAAAGGAATCATTAAAATCCTTTCCTTTCTCATGGGCAATTTTACGCAGGATTTCAATCGATTCATCCAACAGATTAACAAGATTTCCTGTCTCCTGCCGACCTCGAGATTGATGATCGATCAGCAAAAACTTCCATCTGTTCTTTAATATTTTCTTGATTAATTTCAGATACTGCTCAATATCCCGTTCAGTATTATCTGTTAAGAATTTTTCCATTATTTCAAAGTCTTCTGGATTATCAAGAATCTCTTTAAAGACCTTTTCCAGAATATCAGAATTATTATCATCTTCAATAATTTCATATCCATAGACACCTAGATAAGGAGCAATAGTTTGACTGAATATTCTGTTAGTGAAACTATCAATCGTAAAGATGTTAACACTGTCTTTATTCTTTAACATATCTTCATAGGCTTGCTGCAGAAGGTTTCGGTCAAATTCCAGTTCTTTATAAATCTCCTTAAGATTTATAAAGACCTCACTCTCTCTTCCCCTGTTTATAATATCCTCAAGATGTTCAATAACTCTTTCTCTGATCTCGGCTGTAGCCTTCCGGGTAAAAGTCATTACTGCAATTTCTGCAAAATTCTTCCCCTGCAGAAGAGAGGCCACATATTCTAATGATAACCTGTAGGTTTTACCTGTACCCGCACTTGCTTTCAATATTTTATTCATTTACTCACCACCCTACAGATATCAAACATCGGACAACTATTACACCTTGATTTATAAACTGTTCGGTACTCTCCTGATGTCGAAAATTCCTCCAGTTTCTCCTGGATCTTCCCGGAAAAATCAACCTCTGATCCAGGTTTACCAATAACAATTTTTTCATCCATCACAGAATAAATATATTTATTTAACTGCTGGTCGAGCTTAAAACCAGGATTTAAAAGTAATGAATAGAAGTCAAGTTGTTCAGTATCTCCACCACCGGTTTTAAAGTCAATTAAATAATCGCTCTCAGCAGTGGTGATTACCAGATCGACCCGGCCGTTAAGATAAAATTGTGTATACTCATCTTCATAGAAAAACCAGCGGTCTTTTTCAACAGGAAGCCATTCAATTAATAGATCTTCGATATCACTATTAATTCTCTTATTTATTTCATTCATAAAATAATAGATCGATTTTTCTATTTTACTTAAAAATATATCACTATAATATTTCTTAAAATAGTTATTAATTTTCAGTTCATATGAATAGAATTTCTTTCTTACAATCTCATTTATTGTGTCTTTCTCAATAGTCAAGCCGGGACCGGCTGTCTCGATAATATCTGCAAATATCTCATGAACAAATATACCAATAAACTTAAGATCCAGTTTTTTATTTATTCTGACTTTCTCCTCTTCCAGCTCAGAGACGGATTCCAGAAAAAACCGATAATAACAGTCCTTTAATATCTGATACTTATAATAGGTCAGGGAAAAACCTCTTTCATGAAAATCATCCTTATCAATAAGTAAACTGTCCTGCTCTCTAACTGCTTCGGAAAGTTCAGCAGTAAAGGGTTCCCTGTCAACCGGGAAAGTATCAATAATCAGTTTCGGGTAATGTTCCGGTCTGATAACTGCACTTTTCACCGGCAGCTTATAATTCAACCTCAATTCTTCCACAAAGGGACTGCTGGTTATATTATCTTCCAGGTTCTTTAGACTGTAAATGATTACATTATTACTGCTGAAAATATGGCGAAAAAAGTAATATTTCTCCCGTAACCGTCTTTCTATTGAAGTTTGAAGACCTAAATCAGCCCGTAGGTTTTCTGTCAGCAGAAAATTTTTTCTGGTCTCAGTGGGGATAACTCCCCTGGCAGCATTAATAATTATTAAATTTTCCCGTTTATTATGGGAAGCTGATAGTAGATCCTCCAGCTTATATTTCATATCCTTATTATTTCTTAGCGGTTTAACCTCTTTATATTTCAAATAATTGATTATCATCCTGAAATAACCCTGTGGACGGTTATTAAAATATTTATCCCAGTTGCTGACGATGTTCATAACTTCTATCGAACTCAACTCCAGCATAGCATCAAAAAACCGCGATATATTTCTGGCCAGATCTATATCATTTAATTTCCTGAAATTAAGTCTTTCCAGAAAACTGCAAAACTCCTGCAGACTATCAATCTTACTTATTTCCCTGATATCAGTCAGTAATTTTTTTATTCCAGTAAGACCTTCTCTATCTATTATCCCAGCATCTATGTAGACATAGTCATCTGCTGCCAGTTCCTGTAATTTTCTTTGATAATCTATTTCCCACTCATAATAGTCTCTGAACTCCTGTCTAAAACAGGCTGCAAGCAGGTCATTAATTTCCAGTTTTATTGAGTTGCCTGCAAAATCAGTATTAACAAATATATTATATAGATTATTGAGAAAACTAAAGATCGATGTAACAGTAAAATTTGTTTCCCTATCGACCAGAATCCTGTTAGACCCAAGCAGGTGAAAATATTTATTGTTATTAAAATCCGCATCAAGCAGGTCACATCTTTCATATCTCTCCAGATCTGCAATTACATTTGCCAGCTGCAGAAAATCTTCCTCAGTATAGTAGATTTCAATATTATTTTCCCTTAATTCCGGCATAGAAACAGATTTTAAGCATAATTTTTCTTCATCAAAATCCCGGTTTAGCACCTGTAGGTAGAGTTTCAACTTAACCCCGGTATCTTCTATTTTAGTTAACAGTTCCTTTTCTTTAGGAGTAAAATTAATGATATTGATTAAGGTAACACCTTCATAGTTTTTTAAATATACAGGATTAAAATTAGCAAAATCAAAGGCAAGTGTTCTATCAGTAAAATTTAAGTTATCCATCCTCTTTTCATATCTTTCTCTAATCCTCATAAAAATTAGATACTTCTCCTGCTGCCAGCCCTGTAAATCTTCAATTTTATCAATATTATATTCATTTAATTCAGCAAAAAAATTGAAAAATTCAGCAGCCGGGTCAATAGCATCAAAATAATTATTTATTTTCAGTTTTTCTTTTTCCACTTCTGTCAGTAGTTCAAAAAAAATAACTGTTATTTTTTCTTCTTTTAATATCAGTCTATCTACCGGGAATAGCTTTTCTTTTAAGTCTGAGAACGAAATAAAAATACTTCCTTTTTGTAAAAAAGGTTTTTCATAATAATCCCCGGACTGCAGCATATTTTTAAAATTATCAAAAACATAGATAACCGGTTTATGGCTGTTAACAGCCTTAGAAAATATATCCTGCCGATAACCAATATAATTAATATCCATAAATTACTCCCTCCGATATCCTTCCAGGTAAATATCATTTAAATATTTAAACTAAACAGATATTACAATATAATTCTATAATAACACTTATAATCCTTTATTCCCCTGATATACAAAAGTTTAAGTAAATACATATAATTAATATATACAGTTAATTGTTAAATTTTTAATGAAAGGAGTAAAAAAATGGATAATAACTCTAGAGGATGTCCTGATGGATTCTTTTATACAATTGTAATCGGTGATACACTTTATAGCATTGCAAGTCGTTTTGGAATATCGGTGCAGTCAATAATTGAGGCTAATACGGCTATAGAGCCTGACAGACTACAGATAGGCCAGCAGATATGTATACCGGCCCCGGCTCCAGAACGGGAACCTTGTCCTGGCCGGTTATATGATATTAGACCCGGGGACACATTTATCAATATTGCCAGGAGATTTGGTTATACCCTTGATGCCTTACTTGCTATCAATCCGGGAGTTAATCCAGAGAATTTGCAGATCGGTCAGACCATCTGTTTACCACCTTCCCCGGGAGCTGGACCCTTCCCCTGTTATGGTGGTTCAATCTATATTATAAAACCAGGGGATACAATGTACAGTATTGCCCGGAGATATGGAGTAAACCTCAACCGGCTCATAGAAGCTAACCAGCAGTTGAATCCTGAAAATTTAAAAGTTGGCGACCCGGTCTGTATCCCCCGGGATTAAAATAATTATTTTGGTTTGGCCGGTTCAATATTTACTTTATTCCCCTTGATATAGTTATTTCGCATGATCTTAAGAACATCTTCCGCATTATCACGGGGAACCTCAACAAAAGTAAAATTTTCATGAACATCAATAGCACCGATCAATTTACCCGGCAAACCTGTCTCCCCGGCTATCGCACCGACTATATGCCGGGGACCAATCTTATCTTTTTCCCCGATATTAATGAACAGTCTGGCCATACCGGGTTCAGCCCCTGTATCGGCAAATAATATTTCATTAGAAATATCTTCATCTTCCTTGTTTTCCCCTTCAAATACCATCTTCATCAGGGCAGCTGCGATTTCTATAGCGGTAAAATCATCTTCAAGTAGATTTTCAATCATTTTTATATATTTACCAAGATGCTCCCGCTCTATATAATCGGTTAAATTATCAATAAAGTTATCAAGTTTTGCCTCCTCTATATCATCCCGGGTCGGAATACTGTGTCGGTGGATATTGGTTTTAATATATCTTTGAATATCACGCAATTTATAGATATCCTTACCTACTATAAAAGTAAAAGCCATACCGGTTTTCCCGGCCCGGGCCGTCCTGCCAATCCTATGGACATAATAATCTGTATCCTGGGGAACATCATAATTAAAGACAGCTTCAACATTGTCAATATCAAGTCCCCGGGCAGCAACATCAGTAGCTACCATAATCTCTATAATTCCATTTCTAAACTTATCCATCACCCGGTCCCGCTGGCTCTGCCTCATACCTCCATGCAGAGCATCTGCCAGATAACCCCTGGACTGTAATTGAATATTCAATTCATCTACCATTTTTCGTGTATTACAGAAGACCAGACTAAGCTTGATATTATACAGGTCAAGCAGGCGGATCAAGAGATCGAGTTTGTTATTTCGCCTGACTTCAAAATAATACTGTTCAATCTCAGGGACTGTCATTTTTTCATGGGCAACCTTTACAAAGATCGAATCCTTCTGATATTCTTCACTCAGTTCCCGGATTTTATGGGGAATAGTAGCTGAAAAGAATAAAGTCTGTCTATCTTCCGGAACATCCCTCAATATGGTCTCAATATCATCTATAAAACCCATATCAAGCATGACATCTGCTTCATCCAGTACAACCTGATTTATGCTGGATAACTTGAGAGTACCACGTCTCATATGATCCATTACCCGGCCTGGAGTTCCAATCACTATCTGAACCCCTTTTTTCAGAGCCCTGATTTGTCTATTAATTGGTTGACCACCGTAGATAGGTAATATATTAAGATTTCTCTTGTAAAGAGATAAATGTTTCAATTCCTCCGCCACCTGCACGGCCAGCTCTCTGGTCGGACATAAGATAATCACCTGAGGTCTCCTTCTCTGATCGGGATCAATAGTCTCCAGGATGGGAATACCAAAAGCAGCTGTTTTACCGGTCCCGGTCTGAGCCTGACCGATGATATCTCTCCCTTCCATTATATGGGGAATAGCCCGGGTCTGGATCGGAGTAGTCTCCTCAAAACCCATATCTTCTACTGCTTTCAATATTTCATCTGATATATTTAGTTCGTCAAATCTTATTTTTTTAATTTCTCTCACTTCCTTTTGTTCTGTTTAAAATTTTATTCATAGTATTCACATATCTTATTATTTCACTTATATAAGCAAAAAAATCCCTGACCAATTTGATATAAGTCAGGGATTCGTTGTTTTTTCTATATAAAATTGCTTTTATACAGTAACTACATTCTCTGCCTTTAAACCGCGTTCGCCTTCAACGATTTCAAATTCAACTTCCTGACCTTCTTCCAGGTTTTTAAAACCATTCTGCTGAATAGCAGAAAAATGTACAAAAACATCGTCTCCGTCTTCTCTTTCAATAAAACCAAAACCTTTTTTCTCATCAAACCATTTTACTTTACCATTGTAAATCATTAAATAAAATTCCTCCTGTTTTTTTGTTACTCTTATTTTAACCAATCGAAGTAATATTAACACTTATTTTGGCTTTTGTCAAATATTATTAAAAATTTAACTGTATAAAATTGAAAATAACTCATTAGCATTGCAAAAAATTAATTTTTAAATGTCAAGCACAATTTCCCATAAAT
>JADQBU010000112.1 GCA_016278435.1 Halanaerobiales bacterium | reverse complement strand
GGAAAGGCCTTTAAAGATTGGAGAGGGTATTAAGCAGATTGCAGAAAAACTGGGAATTCCCTTTGTTTACAAGGCTTCTTTTGATAAGGCTAACCGTTCTTCGATTAACTCCTACCGGGGACCGGGATTGGAAGATGGTCTGGAAATATTAGAAGAAATTAAAAGCAGGCTGGATGTTCCGGTCATTACCGATATTCATGAACCAGGACAGGCCGAGCTGGCTGCTTCAGTTGTTGATATTATTCAGATTCCGGCATTCTTATCCCGACAGACAGATCTTCTGGTTGCTGCTGGAGAGACAGGAAAGATTGTGAATATAAAAAAAGGTCAGTTCCTGTCACCTGATGATATGGATAATGTAATTAAGAAAGTTGAATTTACGGATAACAAGAAAATTTTGCTGACTGAACGGGGAGCAAGTTTTGGTTATAATAATCTGGTGGTAGATATGACCTCTATACCCAGGATGCGTAAACTGGGTTATCCCGTGGTCTTTGATGCTACTCACAGTGTTCAGCTTCCCGGTGGTGCCGGAGATAGCTCCAGTGGGGAGAGGGAATTTGTGCCACACCTGACCCGGGCAGCTATCGGAATTGGAGTTGACGCCCTCTTTATAGAAGTTCATGACCGGCCGGAAGAGGCCCTGAGTGATGGAGCCAATATGGTTCCACTGGAAAAGCTGGAAGGTATTTTACAGCAGGCTCTGGCCATAGATGAGGTAATAAGACGGGTGGTCTTTTAAGATGAGGGATATTGTCTCTATTACAGAAGAAAATATAGAAAAAAGCCTGAAGGAAGCCCGTAATGTCCTGGAAATAGAAGGAAGAGCTGTTCTGGATCTTAAGAAATATATCAATGGGGAATTTAAAAAGGTAATTAATATTATTCTGGTCAGTGAAGGCAGGGTAATTTTCAGTGGAGTAGGTAAATCCGGATTGATTGCCAGAAAACTGGCCGCAACTTTTTCCAGCACCGGTACCCCTGCTTTTTTTGTCCATGCCGGTGAAGCCTTACATGGAGACCTGGGAATGGTTACAGGTGATGATATAGTGATTACTATATCTAACAGTGGTGAAACAGAAGAACTGTTGAGGTTGATTCCAGCCATAAGACGGATTGGAGCAAATCTGGTTGCTATTACCGGCAATAATTCATCTACTCTGGCTGAATACGCAGATATCTGTCTTTATGCTGGAGTGGAAGAAGAGGCCTGTCCCCACGGTCTGGCCCCCACAGCCAGTACAACAGCCATGATGGCCCTGGGAGATGCCCTGGCTATTGCACTTTCATCGGTCAAAGGTTTTACCAGTGAAGATTTTGCTCTCTACCATCCAGGCGGTAGTCTGGGACGGAGGTTATTAACTAAAGTCAGTGATGTTCTCAATATCAGGAATCAAAATCCGGTTGTAAAGGCAGAAACTACTGTTAAGAAGGCCCTCTTCACCATGACCCAGACCAAGATGGGCTCTACTTCCATTGTTGATGATAAAGGCCGGATCATCGGAATTATCACCGATGGGGATATCAGGAGATTAGTTGAGAAGTCTTCTGACTTCATGGACAAACCTGTCAGGGACTTTATGACAGTTGACCCCACAACAATTACTCCGGACAGACTGGCAGCTGAGGCTTTAGAGATTATGGAAAACAGGGAGATTAATGACCTGCCTGTTATTGAAGAGGGAAAACCAGTCGGTATGTTGAATTTTCAGGATCTACTGCGGGCCAAGGTATTATAGAGATATTATTTTTAAATATAGTTTAAACTGTAATCTAAACTGGCCGGAGGAAATAAATTATGAATTATCGAATCATAAAAATTTTGATGCTTATATATACAATGTTTAGCCACAAACTACCGGGTAAGGGGAGGGAATATCTGGGGCGATTTACAGGCTGGCTCTTCTATAAAGCAGTTAAGAGCCGCCGGGAGGTAGCCCAGAGAAATCTCCGCAAATCATTTCCTTCAATGAAACCAAAAGAAGTTGACCAGATTATCGGGGATGTATTCAGGAATCTGGGGTTTACCCTGGTAGAATTTTTCCAGACCAAAAAACTGACCGGTGGTGGTTATAAAAAATATATTGAGATAGAAAATGAGGACTATTTGCAGGAAGCATTTAACCGTGGTCAGGGAGTTATTATATATAGTGCTCACTTTGGTAACTGGGAATGGCTATTAAGTATTATTGCAGCCATGGGCTATCCTTTAACAGTTATAGCCAGGCGGCAGAATGAAATTGTCAATAAAATTTATGAAGATATCCGGGAGACTACCGGGTCCAGGATTATTTACAGGGGTGAAGGTTCCTTTCAAAAATCTCTGGACTCTTTGAAACAGGGAGGTTGTGTTTATCTGGTTGGTGATCAGGAAGCGTTGACTAAAGGCTGGAAGGTTCAATTTCTGGGACGTCCAGCTTCTGCTTTTAATGGGGTTGTAAAACTGGCCGGTATGAGTGGAGCAGCAGTGGTACCTACTTTTTTAATCAGAACTGGTCCCGAAAGACACCGACTTGTCTTTAAAGAACCGGTCTATGTGGCGGACGATGCCACTGAAGAAGAGCAGAGGGAAATACTGCAGGAATTAACTGATATTTATAATGATATTATCACTGAGCATAAATCTCAGTGGTTGTGGATACACAGGAGATGGAAAACATATAGTTGAAGTTTAACAGGGGAGTTGAGTTCTCTTGTATTTTCTTTATAATATTATTTTCTGTATTTTTTTTGCTTTATATTTACCTGTTATTATCTATAATATTTTACGCGGCCAATATAAAAAAGATTTGAGACAGAGACTGGGTATTTTATCTGATGAAATAGCTAATAAATTCCGGGGCGAAAAAACTATCTGGATTCACGCAGTTTCTGTCGGTGAAACGGTTGCGGCAAGCTCCCTGGTCAGTGAAATAAAAAAGAGATTACCGGAACACAGGATACTTTTTTCTACTGTCACTGATACCGGCCAGGAAATGGCCCATAAAATAATCAAGGAGGCCGATGATTTTATCTACTTTCCCTTTGATTTTTTCTTTTTTACCAGGAGAGTCATCAAGCAGATAAAACCGGAACTGATCCTAATTATGGAGACCGAGCTCTGGCCTCAGTTTATAAGAACAGCTCACCAGAAAGGTTCCAGGGTCATGCTGGCCAATGGAAGAATCAGTGATAAGAGTTTCAGAGGTTATAAACGGCTGGGGCCACTATTCAGGGATATGCTTGAGAATATTGATATTTCAAGTATGCAGTCTGAACGGGATAAAGAGAAGATTATAGAGCTTGGAGCTGCTCAAAACAAGGTTTATAATAATGGTAATACTAAGTTTGATCAGAGCTATTCCCAACCGGAAGCAGGTCTGGCGGAGAAGATTTATAATGAGTTTAAAATTGAATCCAGACTGCCGGTGCTGGTTGCCGGGAGTACCCATCCGGGAGAAGAGGAACAACTGCTTGAGGTTTATAAAAAAATCAAGTCAAGATTTGCTGACTTACTTTTTATTCTGGCTCCCCGGCATATAGAAAGGGTTGATTCCATTGCTGAATATTATGAGAAGAATGGAGTTAAGACTATCAGGAGAACCGGGATAGAAGAGAGGGTATATGGGGGTAATGAAGTTATTCTCCTGGACACTATCGGGGAACTGGCTTCAATTTACTCAATTGCTGACCTGGTCTTTATCGGAGGTAGTTTGATTGAAAAGGGAGGACATAATGTCCTGGAACCTGCTGCCCACGGTAAACCGGTATTTTTTGGATCACATATGTTTAATTTCCGGGAAAATACGCGGATGGTGCTGGAATACGGGGCAGGGGTCCAGGTTGAGAATAAAGAGGAACTGGCTGAAAAGATGATTTATTATCTGGAAAACAGAAGAGAGCTTACTGAAAAAGGTGAAAAGGCGCTGACCATGGTCCAGGAAAACAAAGGTGCATCAGAACGTAATGCCCGGCTGGCAGTAGATTTGTTAGGAAATAATAATCATGGCTGCAGGTGAAAGAATCTTGATTGTAAAATTAAGTTCAATCGGGGATGGTACTTTTGGCTTACTTTATTTATAATGTCATTATTCACTTTTGTTTCGTTCTACTTATCCCATTTTATTTAATAAAAATTTTATTTCAATCAAAATATAGACATACTGCTAAGGAACGAACTGGATTATTTTCACAAGACCTAAGTGCTTATAACTCGGATTTTATATGGTTTCATGCAGCATCTGTTGGTGAGGTACATATTGCTAAATGTCTAATTAATGAATTAGATAAAAGTGGTGTAGCTTATAAATATATAATTTCCACAAGCACACATTCTGGAAGAAAAATAGCAAGAGAACAGATTAATCATGCTAGTATTTTCTTATTACCATTTGATCTTCCCTGGATAATTTCACCATTACTGAAAAAGATAAAACCTGTATTAAGTATAGTTGTTGAGCCTGATTTATGGCCGAACTTCATTAAATATGCTCGTAAATATAGTAAAGGAGTAGTGATGGTTAATACCTGGATAGGACAAAAGAGTATTGGCCAGTATCGTTTTATACCAGGGTTATTAAGTGAAATATTAAAAAATATAGATGTAATTACCTTGACTTCTGAAGAGGACTTAAAAAATATTAAAAGATTTAGTTCACTGGACAGGTGTAAGGTAACAGGAAATATAAAATTTGACCAGGCAAAATTAGATTTAAAATATGAAGAGGTACAATTATTAATTAAGCAATTTAATATATCTAAAGATAATTATGTAATTATCGCAGGAAGCACTCATTCTAATGAAGAAGAGATATTAATTAATACATATATTAAACTTAGAAAAGAAATAAATGAATTAATAATGATAATTGCCCCTAGAGACATCGAAAGGACAGATGAGATTAGAGATATCTGTAAAAAATATAATCTTGAAGTGATTACTAGAACTAACCTTATTGATTTTGACACTAAGTCGTCTGCGAATATTATAATACTTGATACATTGGGAGAATTAAATAAAATTTATTCAATTGCTGATATTGCTTTTGTGGGAGGAACTTTAATAGATAAAGGAGGACATAATCTTTTGGAACCTTTAGCCTTCGGCGTTCCTGTTCTTTTTGGCCCATATCATTATAACTTTAATAGTATTGCAAAGTTGCTAATAGAAACTAAAACTGGCTTTGAAATCAAAACTGAAAAAGAACTAGTAAAAATAATTCAAAATTTTTATTTTAATCCGGAATATTTTAAAACTATTAAAGAAAATGCTAATAATATTTTTAATGAAAATAGTGGTGCAACAAAGAAAAACATTGAGATAATTAAAGATTTTCTTAGAAAAAATGGTGGTAAGTAAAGTGGATTTTAATAAAATTTTGTTTGTAAGATTGAGTTCAATAGGTGATGTGTTGTTAACAACACCTGTAATTAAAACAGTCAGGAATAAATATCCAGATGCTTTTCTAGCTTATTTAGTTGAAGATAAATCTGAGGAAATGGTAAGAAGTAATCCTTATTTAAATGAAGTAATTGTTTTTAATAAAAGCGAATTTAAATTAATTTATAAAAAACATGGTATTTTTCAAGCTTTTAAATATATATGGCAATTTATTAAAAAATTAAAAAAAGAGGAATTTGACCTTGTTATTGACCTCCATAGTATTTTTAGAAGTGGATTAATGGCATTTTTTACTTTTGCTTCAGATAAGATAGGCATTAATAAGCAGTTAATATCTATAGTGTATACAAGTAAGACTGAGCCAAGAGAAGATTTGCATGTGGTCGAAGAGAATCTGAATTTATTAAAATTAATTGGAATAAAACCAGAAGAATTTAAAAGAGAATTCTTATTATCAACTAACATTAGTGATGAATCAAATGTGAAAAAGTTATTAAAAACAAATGGTCTCAATAATACTAAAAAAAATATAATTCTTAACCCAGCAACAAGCAGAAAAAATAAAAACTGGGACGAGGGAAATTTTGCCCTGGTCGGTGACTGGATAAATAATAATTTAAATGCCAATGTAATATTAATAGGTGGTCCAGATGATCTAAAAAAATGTAGTAGGGTAATAAATTTCATGAATTCATTGGCTTTTAATTTTGCAGGGAAAACAACACTAAAAGAACTGGTCGAATTATTGAAGAAATCAGATTTGTTAATAACGGGAGATACAGGAACAATGCATATTGCAGTTGCAGTTAACACATTACAAATAGCATTATTTGGTCCAACAAAACCAAAGCGTTTTGGTGCATATAGTGATAAAGCTGTATTGATTAAAAGTCCTGACAATGATATTAATAATATTGAAGTAGATACTGTTATAAAGGAAATTAAAAGGTTGTTAATTAAATAATTAATTAGGTGAACTTGCAATGGAACAAAAAAAAACGATCAGTATATTAATATTAGATTTTTTAGCTATTGGAGACTTATTATTTACTACTCCTTTGTTAAGAACATTACGTGAAAATTATCCAGAGGCAAAGATATATATGAGTATTCAGAAAAAATATTTGGATGTTTTACGTTATAATCCAAATATCGATACAATTATTCCATATGATAAGGAAGGGTATCATAGCACTTTAAATGGATATTATCTGTTTATAAAAAAACTCCGTAAGATTAAACCAGGAATAACTATTACCTTACAGGATAATCCCCGTTTGGCTTTGCTGGCTTTTTTCAGTGGAGCTCCTCAACGTATAGGTTTTGCAAGGCACTGGAGCAGAAAAATGTTTTATACTAAACCAGTTATTCCGAAGGATGACCAACATAGGGTAAATTATTATTTAGATATTGTTAATATGTTGCCTAAAATTAAGTTTATAAAAAATAATGGATTAGAGATGTATTATAGCACAAAAGAAAGTCAGTGGTGTAAAAAATTATTTCTATATAATAATATCGAATCAACTGATGATTTAATAGGTCTTAATGTGGGAGCAAGCTGGGATTCGAAACATTGGCCAGTAAATAAATTTATTAAATTAGGAAATGAATTGTTAAACTGTGGTTTTAAAGTAATAATTACTGGTGGACCAGAAGATTGTGAAAAGGCTAAAAATGTGGAAAAAAATTTAGAAGGTAAAGTTTTAAATATTACAGGTAAAACAAATCTACTTCAACTCGCTGCACTGATTGAGAAGCTAGATTTTTTAGTTAGTAGTGATACCGGTCCCCTGCATATTGCAGTAGCTATGGGAACAAAAACGATAGCATTATTTGGACCTACTGAAGTTTGGCGATATAGTCCGTATGGCAAATCTCATAATGTAATAAAAACTAATTATAAATGTCAACCCTGCCACCGTAAAAAGTGTTTAATTCAAAATAAAGCAAAATGTATGGCTGAAATTGAAGTTTCAAGAGTTCTTAATATTATAAGAAATGTAGGTGATTTGTCTAAATGAATGTAGAATTAAAATACAATATAGAAAAAAGATTAAGTAATTTATTAGAATACTTAATAATTTTATTAATGTTAGTTATACCTTTTTCCAGGTCAATTATGAATTTATTATGTTTGTTAATATTTCTTGTTTGGATTGTAAAATACTTTATATGTTCAAAAGATGAGACTGAATACAAAAATATTAGAAGATGGTTATTGATTTTATCTGTAATTATTCTACTAACTTTTATAAATTCTATTGATTTAAAATTATCTCTACAAAAGTATATAGGAGAATTTCTTAAATATTTAATAATCTTCCTGGTAACTTTGGAAGTATTTAAACAAAAAAAGCAACAAGAAAAATTATTTATTAGTTTTTTAATTTCATCTACTATCTTTATTATTTATGGTCTTTATCAATTCTTGATTCTTGAAAATGGTAGCAGGTTACATAGTACATTAAATAACCCTAATCCAGCTGGAACATATTTAATGATTTGCTCAATATTAGGTATATCTCTTTTACTAATTAATAAATCCAAATTTGGAAATTTATTTGGATTTTTTTATAGTATTTTCTCATTAATTGCGCTAGTTTATACTTATTCAAGGGGTGCCTGGTTGGGATTTTTGTCAAGTTCTTTGATATTAATTTACTATGCATATAAAAAGAAATTTAATTATAATTTAGTTGTAATTATAACATTGTTAATTATTATTTCAATCATTTTATTTCTACCGGGTAAAGTTATTGACCGTTTTGAGAGCATAATTGACTTTGAGAGTAGTTCAATTCAGCAAAGATTTTTACAATATTCAACTGGATTAAAAATATTTATGGATAATCCAATACTTGGTGTCGGTCCTGGGCAATTTCCTCTTGTTTATATTAAATACAAAACTCCAAACGCCAGGGAGTTTGAACATATTCATAATTTATACTTACACTTATTAGTCGAACTAGGGTTATCTGGTTTTATTAGTTTAATGATATTTTCAAAAATATATTTTGAATGCATTAAAAAGAGAATTGGAAATAGTTCCTGGTATGATTTTTTTATGATAGGTATTTTTATTGGAATTGGTATTCATAATATGTTTGATGTTACTTTTTTGTATAGTCAGATAGGTCTTTTATTTATTATCTTATCTGCATTGTGGTTAAATAAAAAAGATAATTGGTCTTTTTTACACTGACTGATTAATAAGGAGATTTAGTGTATGAAAAAAAATGAATTAATTATGGATTTTCTGCAACCAGTTCTAATCTTACTTTTTATAAGTATCATATTCTGGCTAACAAACCTTGATATTTACCTGGAAAGCCTATTCTATAAGCAGGGAAGCGGCTGGTATCTAAAAGATTACTTCCTTGTGCAGTGGTTATATGATTACGGTCAGTATCCCGGTATTATTTGTTCTGTCACCGGATTGGTTGGATTAATATTTAGTTTTATAATCCCGCGCTGGCGGCGGTATCGAAAAGTTTTTGCATTTTTATTTCTACTGATGTTAATTGGGTCACTTTTACTTGTTAATTTTACCTTTAAAGACCACTGGGGCAGGCCCCGCCCCCGGGAAATAGTACAATTTGGTGGAGAATATGATTTTGTTGAACACTGGTTGATGGGACCTACTGGTCCCAATAGTTCCTTTCCCAGTGGTCATGCAGCAGCTGCTTTTTACATGATCTTTCCGTATTTTCTCCTGAGAGATAACAGGAGAAAGTTAGCTCAGTTTTTTCTTATTACCGGAGTTGGATATGGTTTATTGATGGGTCTGGGTCGCATGATCCAGGGTGGGCATTTCGCCAGTGATGTAATTTATTCCGGGGGTTTTATGTATCTAACCGGTCTTGTCCTTTACTATATTCTGAGATTTAATAATGGCCTATATTTGAAAAGTAAGAGGTGAAGGTAAAATGTATAAGAACAAGATATGTGTAATTGGTACAGGCTATGTGGGGCTGGTTGGTGGAGTCTGCCTGGCTGATTTTGGTAACAGGATTATGAATGTCGATATAGATGAGAAGAAAATTAAAATGCTGCAGGATGAAAACATTCCCATCTATGAACCGGGGTTACAGGTTCTTTTTGAGCGGAATGTCCGGGAAAAGAGGATTAAATTTACCACAGATATAGCCCGGGCTATTAAGGAGTGTGAGGTAATTTATATTTCTGTCGGTACTCCTTCCAGCCAGAATGGTGAATCTAATCTGGAGAGTGTATTCCAGGTTGCTAAAAATATTGGCCAGATTATAGATGGCTACCGGATAATAGTTACTAAATCTACAGTGCCTGTTGGAACCGGGCGGAAAGTAGAAGCAATAATAAATGAGGAGATAAATAAAAGAAATAAAGATTATAAAATTGATATAGTCAGTAATCCCGAGTTTTTAAGGGAAGGGAAGGCCGTATATGATTTTACCCACCCGGACCGAATCGTTATCGGTACCGATAGTGAAAATGCACGCAAGGTCATGGAAGAGGTATACCGGCCTTTATATTTGAATAATACCCCCTTTGTTTTTACTAACCTGGAAACAGCCGAGATGATAAAGTATGCAGCCAATGCCTTCCTGGCAACAAAGATATCTTTTATTAATGAGATGGCTAATCTCTGTGAGGCGGTCGATGCAGATGTACAGACAGTAGCCAGATCAATGGGTATGGATGGCAGAATTAGTTCCAAGTTCCTCCATGCGGGTCCCGGGTATGGAGGGAGCTGTTTTCCCAAAGATACCAGGGCAATTGTTAAGATTGGTGAAGCCAGTGGAGTTGATATGAAGGTTATCAAAGCTGCTATAATAGCTAATGAAAACCAGAAGATTAGAATGGTTGATAAAATCAGGGATAGGCTGGGGGGCCTCAGAGGGAAAACGATTTCTATACTTGGCCTTACTTTTAAACCAGAAACCGATGATGTGCGGGAGGCTCCTGCCCTCAGTATAATCCCCCGGTTAATTAAGTCTGGCGCCAGGATCAGAGCCTATGATCCCCAGGGAATGAAAACTGCTTCCCGTATTTTGAATGAGTATGAACAGGAAATAACCTATTGTAAGAATGAATACGAAGCTGTGAAAAAGGCTGATGCCCTGGTTTTAATTACAGAATGGAACCAGTTCAGGCGGTTAGACCTGGACAGAGTCAGGAGTTTACTGGCCTATCCTGTATTCTTTGACCTGAGGAATGTTTATATCCCGGAAGAGGTGGAGGCAGTTGGTATTGAATATATAGGGGTAGGAGTAAAAGGAAAGAAGATTAGTGCTGAAATAGAAACAGGTAAAAGAGAGATTGCTGCAACGGAACAGGGGGTGAAAGATAATTAGGAAAACACTGTTCATAACTCTAATTTTTGTTTTGTGCTTTGGTATTGTTGTTCAGCCGGCTGCGGCCAGGACTGTTGATGAAGTAATCCGTGATAAGGTGCTGGCTTCAGATGAGGGCTTAATTGATGATTCTATGTCCTTGATTACATATCTGGGAAATGGAGCTGTAGATTTTACTATAGCTTATTCACTCCCGGATGATGAAGCCAGAAATGATGCCATGAAGTCAGTTTTTGTCAGTGGTATTACAGCCATAGCATTAAAGGCTGTTATTGGTCAGAAGCGGCCTCCCGGTCCGGTGGAATACAAATCTTTTACCCTTGATAGTAACTATCATGCCATGCCTTCAGGCCATTCAGCTACTTCATTTGCCCTGGCCACCACTATTGCTAATCATTATCCGAAATATAAGAAATTAGCCTATACCCTGGCTACTCTGGTTGCTATAAGTAGGTTATATGAAGACCGGCACTGGGCTTCAAATGTTGTAATGGGAGCCGGTCTGGGGTATTTAAGTGCAAAGTTTGTGGAATATAAATGGTAAATATTCTTTGTTTCATTACATATTTTTTGGTTCATTAAATTTTTTTACAAATACATATATAAAGCCACATAAAATATTTAAATCCACAAAAACCGCAGTCATTTCTTCGACTGCGGTTTTCTCTGCTCAGCACTACTGTCTTCTATCTTGATCTTTGCATAAGAGGCAGTAAGTTTGCCTTCAATTAATAAGAACATATTATCCTTGAGGTCATATCTTTTACCAACAGCCAACAGCAGCCTGTACTATAGGACCGGCTACATAAAACCCTAATTATTTATTCAAGTTATTTTTGAATCATTGATACAATAATGAATCAAGGTGTATATTTTTTATCATCAGAGTAATCTGCGTACTTTGTCCAGAGGTTTGATTCAATTTTGTATCATAATCAATATAATTAATATTTTATTCTGGTGAGAACCCTGATTTGTCATACCTGGCATAATTTTTGAATAACATTTAAGGTAAAGAAGGAGGGTGGTAAAATGTTAAAGAAAATCTCAAGATTTTTCGTTTCACTGGTTCAGAAGTTTCTTCCTGATCCCTTTATCTTCGCTGTTATTTTGACTTTTATAGTTTATTTTATGGGGATCTTCATTGCCGGTAATACCCCCCTGCAGATGGTAAAACACTGGGGAGAAGGATTCTGGAATCTCCTCGCTTTTGCCATGCAGATGTCCCTGATCTTAATCACCGGGCATGTGCTTGCTAACAGTAAGCTCTTTAAGAAGATACTGGTAGCCATTGCCAGTAAACCCAAGGGACCGGCCCAGGCAGTAGCCCTGACAACTTTTATTTCTGCTATTGCCTGCTGGATTAACTGGGGGTTTGGTCTGGTAATCGGGGCTTTGCTGGCCAAGGAGATGGCACGCCAGGTGGAAAATGTTGATTATCCCCTGTTAATTGCCAGTGCCTATTCCGGTTTTATCGTCTGGCATGCCGGTCTGGCGGGTTCAGTTCCTCTGACCGTTGCTACTGAGGGTAACTTTTCCCAGGAGATGATTGGAGGTCTGATACCGATCAGCCAGACAATTTTCAGTCCACTTAATTTGATTTTAAGTGTTGTTATTATTGCAACTATACCTTTTATCAATAAGTTGATGCTGCCGGATAAAGAGAATAGACAAATTGTTGATGCCTCTCTTTTAGATGCTGGTACAGCTGAAACCCCTGATCTTAATGCAGCCACCAGAGAAGAAGGGGTTAAGTATTTTGCTGATAAAGTTGAAAATTCTTCTATACTATCTATGCTGGTAGGGTTGATGGGTGTGGTCTATATTCTTTATTACTTTGGAACCGGTGGTAGTTTAAACCTCAATATTGTCATCTTTATCTTTCTTATTCTGGGTATTATCCTGCATAAAACTCCCAGAAGATATCTCGATGCCTTTGATGAAGCGGTCAAGGGGGCCGGTGGAATTATCCTGCAGTTCCCCCTGTATGCCGGAATCATGGGGATGATGGTCAGTTCCGGTCTGGCTTCGATAATATCTCAGTGGTTTGTGTCTTTCTCCAATGAGGTTACCTTTCCTTTCTTTACCTTCCTCAGTGCTGGTCTTGTTAATTTCTTTGTTCCTTCAGGCGGCGGTCAGTGGGCTGTACAGTCTCCGGTTATGCTGCCTGCCGGAGCAGACCTGGGTGTACCGGCCTTTAAGACAGCGATGGCTGTTGCCTGGGGTGATGCCTGGACCAATATGATTCAACCTTTCTGGGCCCTCCCTGCCCTGGGAATTGCTGGACTGGGAGCACGTGATATAATGGGATACTGTATTGTTATTCTGATCTGGGTTGGAATTATTGTTTCGCTTGGTTTTCTTCTTATATAACTAAAGGCATAAATTTGCTAGTATAACCTGATAAGGGGGTTATTCTGTGTCTAAAATTATTAAAAAAGATGAAATCCTGGATCTGTTTCAAGATGGTATGACAATAATGGCCGGTGGGTTTCTGGAATGTGGGGCAGCGGGGAACCTGCTTGATCTGGTTGTGGAAGAGGGCATAAAAGATATTACTCTGATTGTTAATGATACTGGTTTTGCCGATAAAAAAATCGGTAACTTGATCACCCAGAAATGTGTAAAGAAAGTTATTGCTTCCCATATTGGTACTAATTCTGAAACACGCAAACAGCTGATGGAAGAAGAAATAGAGGTAAATCTTATTCCCCAGGGGACACTGGTCGAAAGAATCAGATGTAGGGGAGCTGGTCTGGGAGGTGTTTTGACACCGACCGGTATCGGTACAATTGTAGCAGATGGTAAAGAAGTTATTGAAGTCAATGAGAAAAAATTTTTACTTGAGTTGCCCCTGGCTGCTGATCTGGCCCTGATTAAAACCTGGAAGGCTGATGAACTGGGAAATCTGGTTTACAGTTATTCTGCTCGCAATTTTAATCCGATAATGGCTATGGCTGCCGATAGGGTACTGGTTGAGGCCGAGGAGATTGTTCCTTCCGGTGCGTTAAATCCCAATGAAGTGATGACTCCGGGTGTTTTTGTTGATTATATAGTCGACTTTTCCTGAATTCTGAGGAGGTGAATCTATGTCAGAGATACGGGAAAGGATAGCCAGAAGGATTGCGGCTGAATTTAAGGATGGAAGTATTGTAAATCTGGGGATTGGACTGCCGACGATGGTGGCCAATTATATTCCTGAAGATGTTAATATATTGTTACACTCAGAGAATGGATTTATCGGTGTTGGGCCCAGCCCCTTACCGGGAGAAGAAGATAAAGATATAATCAACGCCGGGGCTGAACCGGTGACAGTAAAAGAAGGAGGTTGTTTTTTCGATAGTGCCATGTCCTTTGCTATTATCAGGGGCGGACACCTTGATTTTACTGTTCTGGGAGCCCTGCAGGTAGATGAGAAGGGAAACCTGGCCAACTGGATGATTCCCGGCAAACTGGTTGCAGGTATGGGGGGAGCCATGGACCTGACAGTAGGTGCGAGAAATGTAATCATAGCTACCACCCATCTGACCAAAAGAGGTAAACCCAAAATTGTCAGTGAATGTAGCCTGCCACTGACTGCTGCCGGTGAGGTAGACTTGATTGTAACAGAACTGGCAGTAATCAGGGTTAAAGAGGATGGACTACTCCTGAGATCGGAAGAGCACA